>JBGSHH010000652.1:0-6018 GCA_041752355.1 Pirellulaceae bacterium
AACTCGCCTGGCTACTAGATCTCCTGGCCCACACGACCGTTGACATCCTCGGACTCAGCAACCCCGCCTACTTCCCAACCCCAAGCCAACTACCGCCAGCCAGAAAACGATGAAAGTGGGAAGTACTGATTCTTGTCTGCCGTGAGCCTTTCGCAGGACAGACATGAATGTCTGTCTCCACCAACCAATACTCCGCGCGCTCTTCTACTCCGCGCTCTTGGCTTTCTTTTTAGCAGCTTTCTTTTTGGCGGCTTTTTTCGGAGCGGCCTTGGCCGCTTTCTTGGCGAAGCGACCTTTCTTCTTCGGCGGTCCGGCGGCGGCTCGCTCGGCCAACAGCACTAGCGCTTGCTCCAGGGTGAAGCTTTCGACTTCCGCGCTCTTGGGGAGCGAAGCATTCGTCTCGCCATCAGTCACGTAGGGGCCATAACGGCCGTCGAGCAATTTCACCGGCTGATCGGTGACCGGGGATTTCTCGAATGTCTTGATGGGTTCTTTCGGTGCGGCTTGCCCACGCCCTCGCGTTTTGGGTTGTTTGAGCAACTCGAGCGATTGCTCCAGCGTGACATCGATCGGCGGCATGTCCGCAGGCAAGCTGCGCGTGTCGGTGCCGCATTTGATGTAGGGACCAAAGCGCCCGTTGGACGCCACGATCGGCTCGCCCGACTCGGGATGTTTGCCGACGGTGCGCGGTAGCGCGAGCAACTTGAGCGCCAGTTCGAGCGTCACATCGGCCAGCGGCAAGCCCTTGGGTAGCGACGACATTTTCTTCTCTTCGTCGTCCGACGCGCCGAGTTGCACATAGGGACCAAAGCGGCCGTTCTTCACAAAGATCGGCTTGTTGGTCACCGGATCGGAGCCAATCGGCTGATCGCCTGCCTTGGCTTCTTCGAGCATCTCCATCGCTTTTTGAAGGTTCAACTCATCGGGCGGCATCTCGTCGGAAATACTAGCTTTGCGATCGGCTTGTTCGACATAGGGTCCATACCGTCCGACGCGCACAAAGACTTCCTCGCGATGAAAGCCTTCGGCGGGCCTACCGAGCGAAAAGCGGCTCATCTCTTTCGCATCGATTTCCTTGACCTTCTCTTCAAGTTTGTGCTTGAGCCCTTGGGAATCGATGCCGAAGTAGAACTTTTTCAAGTAATCGACCCAATCCTCTTCGCCACGACTGACGGCGTCGAGCAGGTCTTCCATCTTGGCGGTGAATTCGTAATTAACGAGTTCCGGTAAATGGTCTTCGAGAAGTCGCACGACGGAGAACGCCGTCCAAGTCGGGACGAGCGCATTTCCTTTCTTGAAGACATACTGCCGCGCCAGAATCGTATCGATGATGGACGCGTACGTACTCGGGCGGCCAATGCCGCGACGTTCCAGTTCTTGCGTGAGCGCGGCTTCGCTGTAACGCGAGGGTGGCTGCGTGGTGTGGCTCTTGGCTTCGAGTTCCTTGAGCGTGATTGACTCGCCAACTTTCACCGCCGGCAAGATCACTTCACGATCGGCGAGTTGTGCTTCGGGATCATCCGAGCCTTCGACATAGGCCCGCAAAAAGCCGGGAAAATCGATCGTTTTGCCGCTCGCCTGAAAGATCGCACCATCCCCTTCGATGGTGATAATAATGCGGCGCCCGTTGGCGTTGAGCATCTGGCTGGCGATGGTGCGCTTCCAGATCAAGTCGAACAACTTGAATTGGTCGTTGTCGAGTTCCTTGCGGACGGCCTCAGGCAACTTGAACGGGTGACCGGCAGGGCGAATCGCTTCGTGCGCCTCTTGGGCGTTCTTCACTTTGCTGGTGTAAACGCGCGGTTGTGGCGGCAGATACTCCGGACCATATTCCGAGCGCACCAGATCGCGCGCCGCATCGATGGCGACTTGCGCCAGCGACGTGGAATCGGTACGCATGTAAGTGATGTAACCGTTTTCGTACAAACTTTGGGCCACGTTCATCGTCCGCCGCGCGGTGAAGCCCAATTTCCGGTTGGCTTCCTGTTGCAGCGTGCTTGTCGTGAACGGAGGGCGGGGCTGTTCCGTGTACGGCTTATCTTCCAGCGAAGCGATTTTGAATGACGCATTGCGCAGCTTGTTGAGCAATTCATTTGCAGCGGCCTCATTCAGCAGTAGCAATGCCGGATCTTTGATTTTGCCGGTCGCCTGATCGAAATCCTTGCCGGAGGGAATGCGCCGGCCGTTGTAGGACATCATGTCGGCTTGAAACGATGCGCCAACCGCCGCCGCGAACAAGCCCAGCAAATCCCAATAAGTTGCGCTATGAAAAGCACAGCGCTCGCGCTCGCGATCGACAATCAGCCTCACCGCCACACTTTGCACGCGTCCCGCCGAGAGGCCGGGTCGAACTTTGCGCCAAACAAGCTGCGAAACGTCGTAGCCATAGAGCCGATCGAGGATGCGGCGAGTCTCTTGTGCGCGCACCAGGCCTTGATCGATTTGCCGGGTATGCGCCAGCGCTTCGTGAATCGCCTCATTGGTGATTTCATGAAACACCAGGCGATGCACCGGCACTTTGGGCTTGAGGACTTCGTGCAGATGCCAGCTGATGGCCTCTCCTTCGCGGTCTTCGTCGGTCGCGAGATAGAGGTCTTTAGCGTCTTTGAGCAGGTCTTTTAGCTTGCTGACGTGCGACTTCTTCTCCGAGGGGACGATATAATGCGGTTTGAAGTCGTCGTGGATGTTGACGCCGAGGTACGCCCAGTCCTCTTTCTTCAGTTCGGCAGGCATTTCCTTGGTGCCGGCAGGCAAGTCGCGAATATGGCCGATGCTGGCTTCCACGGTGAAGTCGCTGCCGAGGAACTTCGAGATCGTCCGCGCTTTAGCGGGCGATTCGACAATCACCAGCGACTTGCCGTTGCCTGAGGCCGTCTTCTTTGCCATATATCCACCGCGAGAGAGGAAGTTGTTAAATTGGTATGTCTGGGGTATTTGGCGTCACTCTTTATCAGCGCTAAACGGTGGCCAACCGCAACGGGAAAGTTTTGCGCTCTGGAATCGAATTATTGCGATTTGTCGGAATCTTTCGCGCCGTTGGGCCGTCCAAAGGATGGCAATGAGGGTGTGTTGATCGCTCATTTTGACGCCAATATTGGCTAGCCCGATTGAACGGGAGTCCTGTTTGGGATTGAATTTACGTTCAGCGGCGCTACAATCCGAGGTTTCGCTATCGGCAGTTTATCCGGCAACCTGAATAATAGGTTCGCGGGGCGACTGTCAAGTCGGCATAGGCGAAACAGTAGCAGGATGGACCACTCCGGACCTTTCGGAGCCGGCGCGAACGGACTTCGCATTTTCTTCACCACGCCAGAGGGATACGACGGTCATGTCAATGCATTTTTTGCGTAAGAATCAAAAGGCGATCATGGCCGTCTCGGGCGTGCTGATTATTCTCGTCTTTACCGTCGGCGGTGCACTGCAACAGTATCTCTCGCAGAATCCCAATAGCGGTGCGTTCAATACCACCGTCGTGAGTTGGAAGGGCGGGAATATCGATGAACAAGAAATGATGCGCCTGGTCTCCGCCCATAACCTGGCAAATCAGGCGGTGCGAAGTATCGCTGCCGATGCGATCCAGAAAGGGGCTGAGCCGCATGGCCTGGGAGTTTCGCCTTACGAAGGCTCGTTTGGCATTGTTTCGGATTTGAGTGAAAATGCCGTCTTCCGTGTGATGATGCTGGCCGATAAGGCACGATCGATGGGGCTGACGGTGAACGATGACGCCGTGAAGCAATACCTAAACAAACTTTCCGGCGGTCAGTTGAAAGAAGGAGATCTCAAACGCATCATCCAAGATACCTTGGGCGAGCGGATGTCGCTCACGCAATTCTTTGAGCAAATGAAGACCGAACTGCTCGCGCAGAACATGCTATTCCTGGCGCAGACGGGCATCTATGCTTTGCCGCCCAGCGAAGCGTACGAGTATTTTGAGCGATTGAATCGCTCGGCGCAAGTCGAAACGATGCCAGTCAAAGTCGAAGACTTTATCGACCAGGTCAGCGGTACCCCCACGCAACGCGAATTGCAGGAACTGTACGACAAACACAAGAATTCGCTGAGCCATCCAGAATTTGCCGAGCCGGGCTTTCGCGTCCCACGTCAAATCGCTATCGAATTTGTGAAAGTCGACTTCGGCAAGTTGGTAGACGAAGAAAAAGCCAAAATCACGGAAGAGCAAGTCAAAGCCGAATACGAAAAACGGATCGCCGCCGGTGATTTCAAGGTGCCAGTCTTGCCTGAGATTCCTCATTCCACGGACGAACCTAAAACCGACGAACCCAAGACAGAAGAGCCTAAGACGGACGAACCTAAGACGGACGAACCTAAGACCGAGGAACCTAAGACTGAGGAACCCAAGACTGAGGAACCCAAGACTGAGGAGCCTAAGACTGAGGAGCCTAAGACTGATGAGCCCAAGACTGATGAGCCCAAGACTGATGAGGGCCAAGTCAGCGCGGTGATTTGTGTCGTAAAGGATGAACCAGCGGTGCCAGCGGCGACGGATGACAAACCAGAACCCGCCGCGCCGGAAGACAAATCGACTGACAAGCCAGCCGAGCCTACCACCGAAGAACCGGCTGTCGATCCCAAGCCAGAAGAGAAGCCGGCGACGGACCCGGCCACCGACCCAGCCACGGAGCCCATGAAACCGGATGCCACGCAGCCGGTGGCGGAGGAACCTCAGTTTCAGCCGCTGGAAAAAGTGCGCGATCAGATCCTCACCTCGCTGGCGCGCGAACCGGCGCAAAAGCGGATGGACGAAGCTTTCGCCGCTGTTCGTAAGGCCGTGGTCGCGCATGGCCGCGTCACGCGTTCGGCCCGCACGGAATACAATCGCGACAAGAAGAACCCCGCCCCGGACGAGTTCGCACTCGCTAAAGTCGCCAAGGATGCGGGCTTGCAATTCGACTCCATCCCCTTGATCAATCAATTTGATATCGAAAAGGATCACGAGATTGGCCGGGCGTCCGCCAGCGCGGCCGGTCAATTTGGTCGCTCGCTCCCCTTTGTGATGTCGGCGTTCAATCCTAAGCGCGACGTTTACGTGCCCGAGCAAGTGAACGCCTTATTCAGCCAGATGGAATATCTCTACTGGCTGACCGATGCAAAGGATGAGTTCTTGCCACCATTCAAGGATTGCGAAAAGGAAGTTGCCAAAGCGTGGAAGGTTTTAGAGGCGCGCAAATTGGCGAAAGCGGAAGCCGAACGCTTGGCTAAAGAAGTTGCCAGCGGCAAGACGCTTAAGGAAAGTTTTGTCGATCGAGCTGTGAACGAGACCTCCATGTTCACCTGGTTTACTCAAGGCTTTACTCCGTACGGGATGGGGCAACCCCAACTCAGCGAAGTCAAAGGCGTTGGCATGGCAGGCATGAAGTTCATGGAGGTTGTCTTCAGCCTCAAGCCGGGGGAAACCGGCGTCGCGCCGAATCAACCCGAAACGATCTACTACGTCGTACAACTACAAAAGACGGCCCCTGGCAACGACTTGCTTCGCGAGTTGTTTGCTGGTGGTTCGGCGCAGAGGTCGATGCCCACCATTCAAGCTCTCTGGAGAAAGGAACGTCAACCCATCATGAGCCAATGGATGGACGATCTGGATAAAGAGTATAGCGTTGAATGGAAGCGCGATCCTCGCCAGCCGGATAACGAGAGCTAACTTCCATTGGCCGTTTGGTCTTTTCCGACCGCCACCGAATTGCGGTGCGGTCCGGTTAAAGCATGGGGATTGCCTGGCTTGGCGGCGGAGGAAGTGAATTCCGCCCGCTGCACAAGCGTCCGTTGCCAGTCGACCGCCAGCATCACGCTGTTGATGCCGGATCCGATTCCCAGCAGCGCCAAATGATCGCCAGGCGACACGATTCCTTCGTCCAAACCGACCGCCAGCGTTGTTGGCAGCGCGGCGGAGCCTGTGTTGCCGAGCCACTCGACCGTCGTGAAGTCGTGATCCGGCGCAAGGCCCAGCGATTCGAGCATGAGCTTTCGATGCCCGCTGCCAACCTGATGGCAGAAGGTCTT
>JBGSHH010000653.1:0-3782 GCA_041752355.1 Pirellulaceae bacterium
ATCGAGTGTCGCGATGGTACAACTCAGCAACCTCCACGTGATGCTCCGCCGTCTCGCGCCCACCCCACGCCCGGCGTTCCACTACCGCACCGCAGCGTAACCCGCAGAAAACAAGGGCAAACTTTTCGGATAGGCTCTCAGTATTCCGCTAACGTGGCTGGGCATCGAATACAGTAAAGCCACCCAAAACCGACTGCGGCGGGACCGCGTTGAGGCCTACGAAACCATCATGCGTATTAACACGCCGGGGAATCGGTCGTTTCCATCTCCCTACGATGTGGAATTCTCAGAAACGAGTCTTAGTCTGACGCAAGGCACTGACGACGATTTGAAGCACTTGAGAAGATTTGCACTGTTAGAATCGCTCGAACTCCGGGGCACGAAGTTTACCGACCAAGTCCTTCTTGAGCTGCGCCAACTGCCAGCACTAAAAACTTTGGTGCTATCGTTCCCTCACCTTACCTCAGCCGGCCTGAAGGAAGTCGCGGAGCTCAAGCATTTGGAAGAATTGACTATTATCGGCGGTCGAGCAATCGACGATGAAATCCTGGGATCGCTCTCAAATCTCAAGTCGCTGCGTTCTCTTAAACTGGAGCACACCGAAATCACCGGGACAGGCTTGGGGCATCTGGCTGCACTGCCTCAACTTGAAAACTTGGCCCTCAGAGGGAGCGCACTTACTGATGATGGGTTGACGCATTTGCGAGATTTGACGCAGATCAGGTCACTCAACCTGAGCGGCGACCAATTGTCGGATAAGGCCATTGAGCCGCTGGAAAACCTCACCGCCTTGGAACAGCTTTCGATAGCGCGATATGTTCCGCCAAGTGGTAATGTCGGTCATCCTCAACGAGCACAAATCGCCCGAGACGGAATGCCTTTTCAGCGCGGACTTCAGCAGCTACGCAGTTTGTCGCTTGAAGGTCTAGATATCACGGACGAGGCATTGCGAAGTATTAGTCAACTCAAGTCGCTCCAGAAATTGAAGTGCTCTAGCGGCTTTAGCGATGGGCCTGAACTGCAAGAGTTAGACAACCTATGTCGACTTCCCGAATTGCGAGAGCTGGCGATATATTTGAATAACATTGCTCCAGGGGGGCTGGCGAAACTCAAAGGCTGTCGTAGCTTAGAAACACTCCATGTAAGTTGCCCATCAGATACGCATCTGCTTGCACTGAGCACCTTGACGCAAATCAAGGAGCTAAATGTTTCGGGTGAATTCACCAACAAGGGTCTGGCGGGCGTTGCCGGCCTCACGGGGCTCAAGCGACTTAATCTATATGGGAACTATACAGATGCCGGAGTCGAACATCTGAAGGAACTGGTGCTCTTGGAAGAACTGGCTCTTGGCGCAGATTATCGTCAATCTCGCCGGCTAACCGATGATTGCCTGCCGAACCTGCTGGGACTCAAGCACTTGTTGCGGCTAACGTTCGAGAGGACAAAGGTCACTGACATTGGTGTTCGGAAGCTAAAGCAGTCCCTGTCGCCAAAGTTGAGCATTTCGCGACGCTGACGGCACGCCAACGGAATCTCTTGCCGAATACTCCCTCGGGTTGCAGTACGACGAGGAATTCCTTCTCTATACGAGAAACCGCGAAATGACGCCGCTCAACTTCCTTTGCTGCGAGAACAGCAACCCACGATCGTCGCGCAACAAGTCACCATCAACGAGCAACAGACCTTGCTGCAAGCGATGCAGCGGGACATCGCGTTGATAAAGCGGACGTTATTCGGCCAACGGCGTGAACGGTTTAAAGACCCGCGGCAATTCACTACTCGCGCTCGCCGATCCCCTCTTCACGAACTCCGGCTCAAAACCATCGGTCGCGACCGCGCTCCCGCCCGGGGATTGCCGGAGGCTGGCGAGCCCTTTATCAACGGCCAACTCTCCGCGAACGAAGTCCTTGAATTTTGGAAACTCGATGCGGAACTGGTGACCCTCTCCGCCTGTGAGACGGCGATTGGAAAGCAAGGAGGTGGTGACGGCATGTCGGGCTTCGCGCAAGCATTCCTCACCGCCGGTGTTTGAGTGAATGCGTGATGCTTTAGCTCTTGTGAAAAACGTCGAACTATTGGAAGTGGCGTTCCATGAGGTCGGCGGCCGAGAACCGCCGGCCAGGAAGTGACGATCAGCGGTCTCGGTTACCATGTGAAGAGCCGCGAGCTAGGCCGCCGCCAGCCGATCTTCACCGACGAGCCAAGTAGCCCGCAACTCACGTCGCAGTTGCTATACCCGGGCCGAACTGATGTGGAACTTCTTCGCCGCCGCGTTGGTGGTCTCGCCGGTGGATAACACGTCGCACAAAATTGACTCGTCCGGGTTCGTCCACTAGCATCATGATGGCTCCCCTACTTTGAGAGATTCCACGAACTGCCTTCGATCCGCCGGTGATCATCGAGTTGCCATGCCGCTGGAATCATCGCTTTCGACTTCAACTTCACTCATCGAACGTGTGAAGCATCAGGATGCGGAGGCTTGGCGCCGCTTGGTGCTGATCTATGGGCCGGTGGTGTTTCAGTGGTCGAGACGGGCCGGTTTGCAAGATCACGATGCCGCCGACATCGTGCAACAAGTCTTTCAAACCGTGGCCACCACCATCGCGCGCTTTCGCCACGAACAACCTACCGATAGTTTTCGCGGCTGGCTATGGTCTGTGTTCCACTCGCGGCTCATGGACTTCTACCGCAAGGGCAAGCGGAGTCCGGCGCTCCCGGGGCAAGCATGGCAAGATCAATTGCCAGACCCCGCCAGCCTCGATTCCGAAAGTACGGTCGAGTCAAGCGAGAAGCTGCTCCTGATGCAAGGAGCCTTGCAGGTGGTTCGCGGCGACTTCAGCGAAAAGACTTGGCAAGCGTTTTGGCGTTCAGCCGCGCTCAGCGAGCCAATCAGTACCATCGCCAACGAGCTTGGTATGACTTCCGCGGCGGTTTGCATGTGTCGGGCGCGCGTTCTCCGACGCCTACGTGAGACGATTCACGGCGTCGGCACGGGGCCGAACGAATTCACATAGGCATTCGGCATAGTGCAGGGGCAAACTTTCGCGTTAATGCTCCGCGTTGTACACGATAGCAGGCCCCAATTGGCGACGGCACGACGGAGAACGATAGGGGCGATTCTCTCTAGGAAATGGTGGTTACGATGCACGATCCTTGCCCGAATTCCCACGCGCTGCGCGATTACTTGGCGGGACGCTCTTCGTCGGAAGCAACCTCGGTGATTGAGCGGCACGTGCTGGAATGCCCGGACTGTGAAAAACGGCTCGCGGAGGAGCATTCCTCGGACGACGGCTTGGTTTCCATCCTGAAGCAAGCGGCTGCCATGCAGCCCATGGCGGAGGAACCGCAACTTTCGGGCGCGCTTTCGGCGATTATGGCGTTTGCTCGACAAAGCAATGTTCTCGGGAACTCGGATCCCGTCGAGGGCTCTTTAATTCGCGATTACCAGTTGCTTGAGAAGCTCGGCGAAGGGGGCATGGGAACCGTTTATCGCGCGATTCATACGCGGCTGGAAAAGCCAGTGGCGATCAAAGTGCTCAAGGCAGATCGTCAGCAGGATCCGCAGTCGATCCGTCGATTTGAACGCGAGATGCGGGCCGTCGGCAAGCTCGAACACCCCAACATCATTCGCGCTCATGATGCCGGTGAAGATGACGGCGTTCAGTATCTAGTCATGCAGTATGTCGTTGGCAGCGACATCGCGCGACTGACGCGGATGCTGGGACCGTTACCCATCGCGGACGCTAGCGAAATCATTCGACAGGCGGCGTTTGGATTACAAC
>JBGSHH010000654.1:0-3739 GCA_041752355.1 Pirellulaceae bacterium
CAGGCCTTTGCTGCCGGAAACGAGATAGCCGCTGTAGTAGCGATGATGATTGCCGGAGAGTGGCCACCATTCGGTCTCTTGCACGCGCCGAGTGCGCGTGACCGTCTTGCCATTTTCGGTGGTGGTGTAAGTCTCGGTACGGTACCAATACATACCAATCGAAGCCGACCAACGACTTTCCGCCAACATCGAGAACGACCAAAACGGAAGATACACGCCCTTCATCTTGTCGGCCACCGCGCTCTTCACCAGGTCGCCCGGCCGAAACCAACTATTGTCGCGCAGCCAAGCAAAGAACTTCTCATGCGCCTGCTCCGGCGTGACCGCGAACCCAATGATGAACTCGGGCCGCTGCCGCCCGGTCTCTTCGGGCGTGTACTCAACCACGTAGGTCGAATCGCAAAACGGACAGGTGTAGCTGCGCTGATCGGGATCGGTCGCCACCTCCGCGCCGCAATTGTTGCAACGAAAGTGCTTCTGCTCGACCTCTTCCGCTTCCGCCACTGGCGCATCGCTGTTGCGCGATTCGCCACAAGCAGGGCAGAACTTATCCGAGGTTTCGCACGGCGAACCACAAGCGGGGCAGAGTTCGCCGCCGGGGACGCGCGAATGCTCGTCGATCATTTCCGCATCGACGATCGGTGTGGAGTCCGTCATGGTGCAAATTCAAAAGTGGGGTAGGCTTCCAGCCTGCCGTGCATTCAAACGCAGGCTGGAAGCCTACGCCACGGGCCAACATTGCTAGCAATACCAGCGACACATCTTACCCAAGCGCGCGCGGCTCGCCAAATCGGCGTTGATGGATTCGTCCACTTTGGCATACACTCCCGCCTCCTGTTTGCCGAAAGTTTATTCCCCCAGCCGTTCGAGCCTGCCATGAGCGTTTCCGTCGTCGTGCCGATTTATAACGAACGCGAGAACGTCCGTCTGCTCTACGATCAACTCGTGGCCGCGCTGCCCGAACTCGGTTGCCCGTGGGAAATCCTCTTCGTCGATGATGGATCGAAGGATGGCAGCGGCACGGAACTCGATATTCTCGCCGCCCAAGATGCACGCGTGAAAATCGTCCGCTTTCGCCGCAATTACGGCCAAACCGCCGCCATGGGCGCAGGCATTCGCTATGCCACCGGCGACGTGATCGTGACGATGGACGGCGATCTGCAGAACGACCCCACCGACATCGCCACCATGGTCCGCAAGTTGGATGAAGGTTTCGACCTGGTGCATGGCTGGCGAAAAGATCGTCAAGACGCGCTGCTCAATCGCAAAATCCCCTCCCGCATCGCCAACTGGATCATTTCCAAAACCACTCGCTTTCCCATTCACGACCTCGGTTGCACGCTTAAGGCCATTCGCCGCGAGATCGCCCAGGAACTGGAACTTTACGGCGAAATGCATCGCTTCATCCCCATTTTGGCGCATCAACGAGGCGCACGCTGCGTGGAAGTGGTGACGCAGCATCATCCCCGCCGCTTTGGCACGACAAAATACGGCATCTCGCGGACCATCCGCGTGGTGCTCGATCTGATCACCGTGAAGTACATGCTTGATTACTTCGCTAGTCCCATGAAACTCTTTGGACGCTTGGGCTTTGGTTGCTGGTTGGTCGCATTGATCGCGGGATTGGCAACCGTGGGGCTAAAACTCGGGGCTGGGGTGGATATGACCGGCAATCCGCTTTTGTCGCTGACGGTGCTCTCCATCATGGTCGGCGTGCAGTTTCTCAGCCTCGGACTGCTTGGCGAAGTGCATGCGCGGGTGTACTATGGAACACAGCCGAATCAGAATTATGCGATCCGGGAGTTGGTCAATCTCACCCCAAATGGTGGTGAAGAGCCGCGTAAATTGAAGCTCGCAGCTTGACTTTCCCTCCTTCAGGCAAGACGCTCGGTCGCTCGGATTGATTTTCGCCTGCCTTTGTAAGTCGTAATTGCTCCAGCAGTCATGCCACGGCGGCCCCGCTTGCTTTCCCACACTGGCCGACCCACGCCGCCGGAACATGACGTAGACTCGCCCTAACGAGTATTCGTCTGTGAGCCCCACCGTAAGCTCGCAGTACGATCCTCGCCAAAACGCCGAGGTTCTGCCGCACGATGTCATCACTCAGTCCAGAAACGTTAGTACTCCCGCCCGAAGCGGTGGAATACTCGCCCACATGGCGAACTTCCATGGATGAACGAGCCAATTCCATTACCCATGGCCTCGGCTTCTTGCTCGCCATCCCGGCCGGCATCTACTTGATGCAGCTCGCGATTCGCACCGGCGACGCCTGGCACATTGCCGGCTGCGCGATTTATTCCGCCACGATGCTCGGCGTTTATTTTGGCTCCACGATGTCGCACGTCGTGCAGCATCCTGGCTGGAAGCACTTTTTTCGCCAGCTCGATCAAGGGGCGATTTATCTCTTCATCGCTGGCACCTTCACCCCGTTCGCGTTCAATTACGTGCGCGATGGCTGGTGGATCGTGCTCACCATGGCGGTTTGGGCGATCGCGCTCTCAGGTTGCTTCGCCAAGCTGTTTCTCTCGCACCGCATCCACGGCGTGGAGATTCCCGTTTACGTGATGCTCGGCTGGCTGCCGGTCCTTTCCGCTCTACACGTCGCCCAGTATTGCCCCTTGGCTACACTCTGGTGGATGCTGGCAGGCGGACTCTGCTATACCGGCGGCACCTGGTTTTTAAAGAACGATCACCGCGCCTGGTGGGTGCACTCGATCTGGCACGTGATGGTGATTCTCGGCACGCTGTTTCAATACATCGCGATTGTGCTGTATGTTAAGCCGGTGTGAGAGACACACCGCATCGCCGCCGCCACAGCAACTTTCCGCAGTTCGCGCTGCGGCACGCCTTCTATTTTGCTACCGCGTTCTCCTTCTTGAGCGTGTACATTGCTTGGCGGACGCGAACCCTTGACGACAATGCACGCTGGCAGGTCGTTACGAGCCTGGGCAGCGCGCTTGCGATCTATCTGGCCGTCGTGGTTTCTGGCCTTGGCCTCTATGTGCTGCGCGCGAAGCAGGCGGGTACTTTGGTCGCGATGGGTTCGCTGCATGCGCGCGGGTGGGTACTCGTTCATACATTGAATATCATTTACATCCTGGGCTTTGCGTTGTTGGTCATCGTCGAATCCGGTCGAGCGCGTCAGCAATTCGCGCCCCTTTCCTTTTTTATCTTCTTGCTCCCTGTACTGATCGGCGCGAGGTCGATTACCTACTTTGCTCAACATCATGTCCAGATTTCAACGCGCGGGTTAGTGATAAATAACTATTTGCCCTGGAGTCACTTTCGCAAGCACTATTGGCGCGAGCGCGAACAACTGGAATTGCATTTGTTGCCGACAATCGGCTGGCAACTCAAGGTCTTCATCGATCCAAACGATCGCGTAGCGGTGCAGAAGCTATTGGACGACGCAAGCCTGCCTGCCTCAGTGTCTAGGGAACTGGTGTGAACGACACACAATCACACCAACGACCCTCACCCCTGATGCAATTATCGCTGCGTCAGTTGTTCATTGCGTCGACGTTGCTCTCGCTCGCCTGCGCGTATGTGGCGCTCCGAACACAGGCCTGGGAGACACGTTCGCGCGTTGCCGTACTGGCCTACCTGGTCGGCAGTCTGGCTTTTCTGTTGGGCGGGCGAGTTATCGTGACCTGGGCCAAGTCCCTAACTCGCCGCCGCGCAGGCCAATGGATCGCGAGCGCACGGCTCGTCGATCCAGTCATCACCTCCTTATCGGTGC
>JBGSHH010000655.1:0-1577 GCA_041752355.1 Pirellulaceae bacterium
GCCTGACGACCCGCCTCTACCCGCCCTCCGTCTCGGCCAAATAATCCCTTGCCTCGGCGCATCTAAATACGCGTTGGGCGCGGTTGAATCGTTGAATTTGGACGGGGTACATCGGAAATAGGACGGATCGCCATGCTTCGATACGGCAGCCACTTTCTTTCGTTAGCCCTTGCTGCTATTGGGTTTACGTCCATCGTCGCCGCAGCGCCTCCCGATTCCAAAGAAGGGCTGGAACTCTTTGAAAAGGAGATCCGCCCCGTTTTGGTCGCCAAGTGCTACCAATGCCATAGCAGTTCTACCGCCAAACCGAAGGGGGGGCTGCTGCTCGACACCCGAGACGGAATTCGGACGGGTGGCGAAAGTGGCGCTTCGGTCGTGCCGGGAGAGACGAAGCAAAGCCTGCTCTTGGAAGCCTTGCGGCACGAAGGCTTGGAAATGCCGCCAAAGGAGAAACTCCCCGAAAAAGTCATCGCCAGCTTTGAACGCTGGATCGAACTTGGCGCCCCTGATCCCCGCGAGAAGGCGGGTGCCGTTAAGCGCGAAATCGATATCGCGGCCGGCAAACAGCATTGGGCCTATCAAGCCCCGAAAACCGTCGCCCCACCGCCAGCCGCCGGTTCGAATTGGGCGAAGACCGATATCGATCGCTACGTGCTCGCCAAATTGGCGGAAAACAAACTCACTCCCGTCGCCGATGCCGACAAACTCACGCTCTTGCGTCGTACCACATTCGATCTGACCGGCCTGCCACCGACGCTCGCCGAAATCGAAGCTTTTACGAACGACAAATCAGATAAAGCGTTTGAGAACGTGGTCGACCGTCTGCTCGCGTCACCGCAGTTTGGCGAACGCTGGGGCCGGCATTGGCTGGATGTGGTGCGCTATGCCGAATCGACAGGCAAGGAGCGCAACGTCCCCTTCAACTACGCCTGGCGATATCGCGACTGGGTCATTGACGCCATCAATGCCGATCAGCCTTACGACCAATTCATCCGCGAGCAAATCGCTGGCGACTTGTTGCCGGCCAAATCGCCGAGCCATCGCAATGCACTACTCACCGCCACCGGTTTTCTCACACTCGGTACTAAAGGACTGAACGAGAAGAACGCCGAGCAGTACACGATGGATGTGGTTGATGAACAGATCGACGTTGTCTCGCGCGCCATCCTGGGTACGACGGTTAGTTGCGCTCGTTGCCATGATCATAAATTCGATCCGATTCCCCAGGCCGATTACTACGCCTTGGCGGGCATCTTCAAGAGCACCACCATTCATCCCGGCGTCACGCGCGGCACACAAGCACCCACGGAAAAGAGCCTGCTCGTGATGCAGACCGATGTCTCAAGCGATACCAAGATGTCGCCGGAGAAGCGAGCGCAAATCGCGCGCTTGACGGGCGAACTCGCGGAACTGGCAGCGCAGCGCGATAAGCTTGCGCAGGCCGATGCCAAGCTTGTCAAAGCCAACAAAGCCGCCCAAAAGGCCGCCATGCAAGCGGGCAAGAAAAAGAAACAAGCCATCGCGGAAGCCAACCAGGCGACTGCCAACCGACCGCAAGCGGCGAAAGTGGCCGAGCG
>JBGSHH010000656.1:0-6007 GCA_041752355.1 Pirellulaceae bacterium
TGGCCGAGCGCGTGCAATCGGGCGAACTCCGCGACGAACGTTTGCAAGACCTCAAGTCGAAGTTGCAAGCGCCGCTCCGCGCCGCATTGGAGAAAGGGGATCGCAACAGCCCGCTTTATATCGACGCCGCGCTACTCGCGACCACGTGGAAAGACGATCGTGCTTTAGAGTTCGTGCGCGGCATGGCCAGTGATCGCGCGGTAGCTTCGAACACACGCGTGCGTGCTATTGATGCTCTCATCACCGCCGGTGATACGGAGTTAGTCGAAGCGGTGCAGAACATCCTCGGCAGTCGCGAAGGTGAAGACCTCGCCTTGCGTGCGCAATTAATCTCTGCGCTGGTGCGCTTGGATGACCCGCGCATCGCGCCGCTGCTCATCAACATTTATGACTCACTCGACTCCGAACAAAAGCCGCGTGCTATTGAAGTGCTTACCGCGCGCAAGTCCTGGAGCAACGACCTCCTGACGGCGATTGAGAAGAAAACCATTCCTGCCGATGCGCTCAACGCCAACCAGGTCCGCAAACTGCTGTCGCTCGGTGACAAGCAAATCGCCGAACTGGTCGCCAAGAACTGGGGGACGATTCGCACCGAGCGCGATCCGGCTCGCGAGAGCAAGATTAACGAGATGCGGATGGTGATTCGCAGCCTCAAGGGCGATCCGCACAAAGGTCAGGAGCTTTACAAGAAGCTCTGCGGCCAGTGCCATAAGATTCACGGGGAAGGGCAGGAGGTTGGGCCGGATATCACGGTGAACGGTCGAGGTTCATTCGAGCAATTGCTCTCGAACGTATTCGATCCTAGTCTCGTCATCGGTGCCTCGTATCAAGCCCGCACGGTCGTCACCACCGACGGCCGCGTGCTGACGGGGCTGATGGTAGAGGACAACGACAAGCGGATCGTCCTCAAGCAGCAAGGGGGCAAGCTGGAAACCATCGCCCGCAACGATGTGGACGAAGTCAAGGTGAGTCCGCTCTCGCTCATGCCGGAAGGCATCGAAAAGCAATATCCGCCCCAGGAAATCGCCGATTTGTTCGCCTTCCTCACGCTCGACAAACTGCCGAGCGATCCTTCCGCCCGTAAGATTCCCGGTACCACGCCGCTGAATCCGCGGATCGAAGGGGACGCCAAGAAGTTTCATGAGATTCTCGACGAGACGCTCCCCGGCTTTAGTACGCCCAAGTCCGGCGACGGCGTCGGCTTAATGGCGGAACACTTTGGCAGGAACTATGTCGTGCGCACGCATCCGTTTGAACGCAATCAACCCTGCGTACTATCGCGTAAGGTGGAAATTCCTTCGGGCAAAAAGGCACGATTGGTGTTGGCGGTGTCGTACTTCAAGAACGATGAAATCGCGGGCGATTGGAAGTTAGTCGTCAAAGTTGACGGCAAACCCATTCACGAGCAGATTGTCAGCGAACGAACAACGCAGAAGGGCTGGGCCGATGTCACCATCGATTTGTCAGCGTATGCTGGCAAGACGATTAACCTCGAACTACTCAATCAACCGACGGACTGGACCTATGAGTATGGTTTTTGGGGTCGCGTGGAAGTGATTATGGATTAGCCAGCTAAACCTCGCGAGCCGAGCGCGGTCCGGTCAAGCACACTGTTATGGTCAACCTACCTCTGAATTTCACACCATGAGCCAATCCAACCTTTCCCTTCCGCAACCCATCAAGCCGCCCCGCGCAAAAAAGAACGACGTGCTGCTCATCGCCAATGGCGACCTGCGGCTTTCGGCAAATCAGCGCTGTTGGGCCGCACAAAGCGAAATGGAAGACGCCCTCGCGGAAGCGGTCGCTGAATGCGGCCATCAACTACTGCGAGCGCATCCCTACATCGCCGAGCAGCAACACGGCTTCATCGCTTCGCAAAAGGAAGGGATGGAAGTCTTCGCAGGCATCGATCCCGACGCGCCGCTGATCGTGGCCGAAGCCGTCTGGCAATACTCGCATCACATTCTGCACGGGCTCTGTTCGCATCGTGGCCCGATCCTGACGGTGGCTAATTGGTCCGGTACCTGGCCGGGCCTGGTGGGCATGCTGAACCTCAATGGCTCGCTCACCAAGTCAGGCGTGAAGTATTCGACGCTCTGGAGCGAGGATTTCGGAAGCGATGAGTTTCGCAAGCAACTGGGCAAGTGGCTCAAGAAAGGGAAACTGCGGCATCGCACCGACCATGCCACACCGCTCTCCAAGATCAAAATCCCGACGAAACATCGCAAAGCCGGGAACGCCCTGGCCGCCCAATTGCAACAATCCAAAGCGATCATGGGCGTCTTCGACGAAGGCTGCATGGGAATGTTTAATGCCATCATTCCCGATCATTTGCTCAATCCCACCGGAGTTTACAAAGAGCGATTGAGCCAATCGGCCCTGTACTATGAAACGACCCAAGTCAGCGATAATGAAGCGGTCGCCGTGCGCGCTTGGTATGAAGATCGTGGTTTGAAGTTCATCACGGGTCCGGATCATGCCGAGCATTTGACCCACGCGCAAGTCCTCCTCCAATGCAAAATGTATATCGCGGCCGTGCGTCTGGCGGATGATTTTGGCTGCGCCACCATCGGCATCCAGTATCAGCAAGGTCTCAAGGATTTGTTGCCTGCTAGCGATTTGGTGGAAGGTACGCTGAATAATACCGATCGCCCGCCGGTGCATAGTCGCGATGGTCAGCGCGTGCTTTACCCCAATGAGCCATTGCCGCACTTCAACGAAGTCGATGAGTGCGCCGGCCTCGATGGACTGATGACGTATCGCGTGCACAAGCTGCTGGGACAGCCTGTGGAAAACACGCTGCACGATTTGCGCTGGGGCGATTGGGATCAAAGCGGCACTACCGATCAATACGTCTGGGTCTTTTTGATCAGCGGTTCCGCGCCGCCAGCCCACTTCATCGATGGCTGGCAAGGGGCGAGCAGCGAACGCCAGCCGGCGATGTATTTTCCCAACGGCGGTGGCACACTCAAAGGCATTAGCAAGCCGGGCGAGATTGTCTGGTCACGCGTGTATGTCGCGGATGGCCGATTGAAGATGGATCTCGGTCGGGCGGCTGTGGTCGAGTTACCGCAAGAGGAAACCGAGCGGCGCTGGCAAGCCACGACCTCGCAGTGGCCGATCATGCACGCCGTGACTTATGGCGTCTCGCGCGATCAGATGATGGCCCGTCATCAAAGCAATCACATTCAAGTCGCCTACGCCCACAGCGCCGAAGAGGCCGACGCAGCGATGTTCGTGAAAGCGAGTATGGCGGAGGCTCTTGGCATGGAAGTGGCGATCTGCGGGACGAAGAAGAGTGGTGGGAAGTTTTAAGGATGCCAACCTCGGAGACTGAGTGAGTTGGGGGGCGTTGGCGGGATTTTTTTGCCGCGGATGAACACGGCTGACACGGATATATCCAAAGCAAGTGATCGATATTCTAAGTCCTGCAATCTTCGCTGATGCCAAGCTACTTCCTGTGACTGTTTTACTTCTGCTTTGATCCGTGTCAGCCGTGTTCATCTGCGGCTAAATCGCCTTGGATTGAACATGCTCCCGCACTCGCGTTACAAACTCGTTACGAGCGATTGTCAGGCGTTTCTTGCCTGACTGCTTGCCGGTTGATGGCGCATGGCTTTCAATGGGTAGTATGCGGCCGGCGGGAATAATTCCCGTTGGTTTCGCGAAACGAAGTCCGCCAGTGCTTCGTCTAACTGCCGAAGGCCGTGCAAACGGTCGGGTCTAGTCTTGTTTTGCGCCTCAGCAGCGACTGGTTTTCTCGACTCGGATAGCTTTCAGGGGTCACAGAGGAGTTTGGGTCATGGATCGTGCGTTTCGTTTCTTGGTAATTCTTGGATTCTTGGTCGGCTTCAGTCCTGCGCTTTCGGCGGCGGAGTCGGACGTGCCGGCGAACGTCAACGATCTGATGCAGGATCGCAAATATGCCGAGGCGATCACCGCCATCGACAAATTACTGGCGGACAAGAAAATCGCCGCCGATCAATTGCTCTATCTCAAAGGGCGGGCGCAACATCTGGTGCCTGACTACGACGCCGCCATCGCGACGTTCGACTTGCTGCTTAAGAATCATGCCACCAGTACGCTGGCGCGTCGCGCTCGCTTCGCCAAAGGGGTCGCTTTGGCGCGCAAAGGGGACTTTCGCGCGGCGGAAGTGATCTATCAAGCGGAAGCGCGTAATTTGCTATCGCTCGATCGCAAGCAAGAGATCGCCGACATCTATCTGGAGTTTGCCGAAGGTTACTTCAAACCTGCCAAGTTGGAAGTATCGCCCGACTACGCCAAAGCGCTCGAATTCTACACCCAAGCGCTCGAGGTGGGACCGCAGCCGGAGAAGCGGATCGAATTGGAACTGCGCATTGCCGAGTGCAAGCAGCATCTTGGCCAATACGCGGAAGCGGCCGCCCTGCTCACAAAGTTCATTAAAGATCATCCGGCCCATAAATTGCTCATCGAAGCCCGCTATCGTCTCGGTGAATGCCAACTGAGTCAGAAGCAATTGGCGGAAGCGCGCCGCACGTGGCAGGATTTGCTGCAACTGCACGTCGATGCGATGAGCGACCGCTTGCCGGAAGCTGCTTTTCGGTTGTCGGAAACGTATCAACTCCCCAATCCACCACACAACGAGGAGCTGACGCAAGGGGTCGCGACGCTCAATGCCTTTTTGGAGAAGTATCCCGAACACAAACTCGCTGGCGAAGCGCATCAGCGGATCGTCGCTAGCTACATCAATCGCGGTCGCTATGAAGACGCCATCGCCGCCGCCAAGACGTTTTTGGCAGACGAACGTTACGTCAAACGCGACGAGGTGCCCGCCGTCCGCAATTTGCTCGGGCTGGCATACAAGGTGCAAGGCAAGTTCGATGAAGCGCTCGCCGCTTATACCGACTTTCTCGCGAAGCATCCGACGCATCAGGCTTGGAGCCAGGTGCAGCAAGAGATCATTAACGTCGAATACCTCAAAGCGCAAACGGCCTTCGAGGCCAAGAAGTATGACTCCGCCCGTGAACTTTGGACGGCGTTTCTCGCCAAATATCCGCTCGATCCCCGTAACCCAGGCATCATGTATCGCTTTGGGCAGATGAAGTTCCAGGAAGAAAAATGGGACGAAGCCAACACCGCCTGGCGGCAACTGGTCGCAAAGTATCCCAACACGAATGAATCGTCGCAGGCGCAATATATGATCGCCGCGACGCTGGAAGAAAAACTGCATCAGTATGAAGAGTCGCTCAAAGAGTATCGCAAGCTGACCTGGGGGAGCTATGTCAGTAACGCCCATCGCCGCGTGTCGCGATTGACCGCCAAATCCATGACCTTATCGACAGAGCGCGTGGTCCGTTCCGGTGAAACACCTTATCTATCGCTCACTTCGCGCAACATCGAAGCGGTCACCGTTCGCGTTTACTCGGTCGATTTGGAAACATATTTCCGCAAGATGCATCTGGCCCAAGGCATCGAACAACTCGACATTTCCTTGATCGATCCCGACGCCTCGTTTGAGTACAAAGTCCCCGACTATCAAGCCTAT
Organism: Pirellulaceae bacterium; assembly: GCA_041752355.1. Lineage (GTDB taxonomy): Bacteria > Planctomycetota > Planctomycetia > Pirellulales > Pirellulaceae > JAEZGD01. The sequence goes on from JBGSHH010000656.1 coordinate 5,528, forward strand.
CAGCAGCACGATAACCGCATCGAAGTGCCGCTGCCGAAGAAGGGCGACGTCAAGGAACTCGACGCAGGCGTGATGGCGGTGACGGTCAGCAGCAAGACGCTCGAAGCGACGACGCTGGTGCTGCAAAGCGATCTGGATATCGTCGTGAAGAGTTCACGCGACGAACTGTTTGTCTTCGCGGAGAATCTCAAGACTGGCAAGCCTTGGCCCAACGCCCGTGTGCTGATTTCCAATGGGCAAAAGGTGTTCGCGGAAGGGACCACCGGCGATGATGGCGTGTTTCACAAGGCATTTAAAGAACTTGCCGATAGCAATGACGTCCGCGTCTTCGCCATCAGTGGCAAGCATACGGCGTCCAACATGGTGGGACTGAGCGGCATCGGCGTCAGCGAAGGACTCACCGACAAAGGCTACATCTATACCGACCGCCCCGCCTATCGCGCAGGCAATATGGTGCACTTGCGCGGTGTGTTGCGCAAG
>JBGSHH010000657.1:0-2930 GCA_041752355.1 Pirellulaceae bacterium
TCACTGGCGTGCGCGTCAACGGCGCGTCGCTAGGAACGGGAGCCTCGCTGGCGGGCCCAATCCGGCCCACGAAGTTGGAGCGGCGCGAGCTAGGCTCCGACGCGTCTTCGCTGCTGGTGGGAAAGTGATTTCGATCGACCACAGGCGCGCCGAAGTCGGCCGCGCTGAGCACGGCGGCCACGCCGACTGCTCCGACCACCGACAAAGCGGTGACCCAGTGAATCTTGCGTAGCGATTGGCGGTTAACCTTCGCGTTGGTTCGCGTCATCGTGCGACTACCTCCAGCAGTCCACTCGTCGAGTCATCGTCCGTGATGACACAACTAGGACCGCACCCGCGGCTTCCGATGTGATAGCAAAGATGAGTTGTCGGTCCCGCGATCCGTCTCTGTCGAAAACGAGAGCGCTGAACCTGCGGCTTACTATCGGGAACCTGCCGTGGGGCAATTGAGAAAATGTGCGGATTATTCTGGTTCTGCCGAGCGTATGGGTTGTATCGGCAAGTTGGGTTGCAGAACCTCCGCCAGCACAGCAGCGCTAGCACCCCGCCCAGAACGCGAAACAGGCCGAGCGCAGCTTGCTAGCGGCGTTCGGCCTGTTGAATTTCGCGTTAAATCGTCGCGCGATTACTTGAAGAAGCGCTCCATCATCGAGCTCATCGCTTCGACCTGACCCGGCTTGGTCAGGGGAGCATGGAGTTCTTCATAGGCCGCGATCGGACGGAGCGATTCCTCGTTTTGATGACCGACGCCTTGGGGCGTCAGCGTTTCTTCCGTGTAGGGCTTGAGCGGTGGGAACCGCCACGGGCTGTGATAATCCGACATCAGGTTTTGCTTGTAGGTGCTACCTGGCCAATGGTAGGTGTATTGCGGCGGCACGGGATAGTTATAGCTCCCTTGGCAACCGCAGTTGTACATCATATCGAGGCCTTCGTAGTTCTTACGATGGCCGCAATGTCCACACCCAGTGCGGCAATGCTTGCCGTGCAACAAGCGGCCATGACCACCGCAGGCGTTGCCGCCGCAGCTATCGCAGCCGCCCATCGTGTAGTCGGTCACTCCGCCGCCAACAACATCGCCAGCCCAGGCGGCACTGGCCAGGCTCAGCGAGGCGACCAAAGCGGCCGCCACAAATAAGGTTGATCGCATGGTTGGTCTGCTCCTCGGCAAGGGCTGTGTAACACAGCATAGGTCAAACCCAACAGCGAGCGCGCGGGGTAGCGCCACGCGAATTGGGTGGGGGATGCGGGATGGCTGCTAGTATCATCGGCACATCAACACTAGCAGGCTGAATAAGAAATGGCGGTATAGGCGGTAGTTGTGGAGATTGGCTGGTTATGACGGTGTTTGGGGAAATGGGTTGAATTTGCGGCACAGACAAAGGAGTTGGTCAGGACGATGGGAAGGGGTGGGAGCTGGTGCCGGGGGTTCGCCTTAACAACCCCCGTTGTCGCTTTTGGGGGTGCCTCTACAATAATGGGATTCGACTCTAATTTTTGCGGCAAGTGGCGAAACTGCGCATTCTGGGAAATATACGTGACATTGATTCGCGTCCCGCCGGTCTCTACACTCTCCCCCTTTCCAACCCTTAGCTTCTTTCCCATTGGGAATCATGTCCACATCGCCCGCCACGACTCCCCAGGCACAAACGCTGCCGGGTTACAAGCTCACCCATCTGAAGCAACTCGAAGCGGAAAGCATCCACATCATTCGCGAAGTGGCGGCTGAGTTTGAGAACCCGGTGATGCTGTATTCCATCGGTAAGGATTCAGCCGTGATGCTGCATCTGGCGATCAAAGCGTTTCATCCCGCCAAGCCGCCGTTTCCGCTGATGCATGTCGATACGACCTGGAAGTTCAAGGACATGTACGCGCTGCGCGAGCGGATGGCTAAGGAAAGCGGCATGAAGTTGATCGTGCATGTCAACGAGGAAGGGCGCGCGCTGGGAATCGACCCGGCCAAAGATAGCAAGAAGCACACGCACGTCATGAAGACGGAAGGGTTAAAGCAAGCCCTCAACAAATACAAATTCGACGCGGCCTTTGGTGGCGCGCGACGCGACGAAGAAAAGTCACGGGCGAAAGAGCGTGTGTTTTCCTTCCGCGACGAGAATCATCGCTGGGATCCTAAGAACCAACGCCCGGAGTTGTGGAACCTGTACAACACGCACGTGAATCGCGGTGAAAGCATCCGCGTCTTTCCGTTATCGAATTGGACGGAACTCGATGTGTGGCAATACATTCATCTGGAAAACATCCCCATTGTGCCACTGTACTTCGCCGCCGAGCGTCCTGTCGTGGCGCGCGAAGGAACGCTGATCATGGTCGATGACGAGCGTTTGAAGTTGGCACCGGGCGAGAAGGTCGTAATGGAGCAAGTGCGATTTCGCACGCTAGGATGTTATCCGCTTTCTGGTGCGATCAAATCGACCGCCGATACACTACCGCTGATTATTCAAGAGATGCTGATGACGAAGTTCTCCGAGCGTCAAGGACGATTGATTGACTCCGACCAGTCAGGCTCGATGGAGCTCAAGAAAAAAGAAGGTTACTTCTGACATCCGCCCGTCGTCTTCAATCTGCAATCTGAAATCCTAAATCTGCAATATTCCCCCATGTCGCATCAATCCGCTCTCATCGCCCAGAACATCGAAGAGTATCTCGCGCAGCACGAGCGCAAGGAACTGCTGCGATTCATCACGTGCGGCAGCGTCGACGATGGCAAGAGTACGCTTATCGGTCGGTTGTTCTACGACAGCAAGATGATCGCCGAGGACCAGCTCGCGGCACTCACGCGCGATTCCCAAACGCATGGCACCACCGGCGGTGGCTTTGATCCCGCGCTCTATACCGACGGCCTCGAAGAAGAGCGCGAACAAGGGATCACGATCGACGTCGCCTATCGCTATTTCAGCACCGACAAACGCAAGTTC
>JBGSHH010000658.1:0-6111 GCA_041752355.1 Pirellulaceae bacterium
CTTTCTAGAGCAATCGCTGCTCGCCCACCTCGGCGACACCCCGCCTCCCTCGCTGCTCCTGCCCTCATCTCTTTAACCGCCCCGCCCGCTCCGCACTCCCCGCCTCCACTGCACTCTGCGGTGCTAGCGTGAATGGTTACAGGCGCGAGGCGAGAAACAGGGCCAACCTCAACGACAGCCCTCAAGAAACGACACCGCCCCGGCGTGAACCGGGGCGAATGAAGTCTGCTCTGTTCCGGAGCAAGGTATCGTTAGCGGCTGGTCAGTTTGGTGGAAGCCAAACTGGCGGCCGGTTGTTGTAAATCGTCGTAAACGCGGAGGACAAAACGACGACTGCTATCCAAGGCGTTATCGGACAACCCCGCCGGCTTGGCGGCGATCAACTCGACAAAGTCCTGACACGTTTGATTGATGGCGTCGTTGGCTCGTTCGCGTTCTTTGAGATTCGTCGCCATGAGCAAGTTGTCGACCTGATCATTGAGTTGGCGGCGATACGCCGTGAAGACATCGTGACGCAGCGGTTCGATCCAAAGGATTTGGCCGTTTTGCGCCAGTACCGGCGTCGGCTTCATGCGCGCTTGGGCTTGTTCCGATTGGTGGCGAATGAGTTCCTGCCGTTGATATTTGAGCGACTGCAACTCCAACTTTTGCCGTTCGATTTCCAACTTAGCTCGTTCGCGATCGATCATGTTTTGCAATCGCATACTTTCCGCATATTGATACGTCGCGGCCGCCTCACTACGCAAACGCTGTGAGCGACCGTTTGCATCGAGCAAATTTGCATACGCATCCAACGCGTCGCCCAACTCGGTCGAACGATGATGTTGCAAGCTGACAGGCGGCGCCAGCGGTGTGAAGTGTGGTTGCGGCTGCGTCGGACTGGTGAGGCTTTGCGCCGACACACTCCCCGTCAAGCCGGCAAACAAAACCACGGCGGCCAGCAAAGATGTTTTGGTAATGGACATGACTCGGCTCTCCCTTATGGCGGTGACAACGCGATGGCCCCTCTGTAAATCCAGTGCGTAAAGAAGGCGAAAGCGTTACACCAAGCTGTTAGTTGAATTGTTCTGGTTGGCTTGTTTTCGTGTGCTGTCGAAAATAGAAGAATGCAAGCAACATGCCAATCAAACGAGTCGCCTGGCGCATTTCTGAAAAACGCACCCGGCATAGGTACTTTGCCGGTGCATTGTGAAGACAGGTAAACGCAAGACGCCCGATTCGCGCCCCAATTGGCGGATAGCCGTATCAAAATGAGAAAGTGGTCTCAGAACGAGACCTGGCGGTTTTACGGTCGAACTGGCTGCGCACCGGCCTTAGCGCGCGCGATCGCGAAATCGACCAACTCCTGACAGCGGAAGGAGCCTTCCCAATAATTATGCCCCGGCTAATTGTGCCCAGCCCAGGCGGTCGCGGCATCCGCAGCCCGGCGGATGGGCTGCCCCCGCGCTGAGCGCTAGGCGGAAACAGCCTAGCACGCAGGAAATTGCGTGATATGTGAGCAACCGACTGCTACGATTAGACTTACCGCAAATGTATGACTGCGCGTTAGGCTGACAACTTTGCCGCCTACAAGTGATCGATTGACCATCCAATAAACAAGTTAGGCCGCATGACAGACGACTCGCTATTAATGCCGACCGACCACATCTATATGTGGATTGAACAGGGAACTTCCGTCATGTTGAAAGCGGTCAGTTCGCATCGTGACCCGGTCGAACTCAATGAACAGGAACTCGAAGAAGTGATCTCAGCTCTCCAACTGTCGCTCAAGCGACTAAAGGTCAGCGGTGTGGGATAACCAACCGCTGCATTGGACGAGCTTGCGTGCGTCGTAAATTGTCATCGAGCCTTTTGCGTCCTGCCCCGCACGCGGCTCGCCACTGAGCGGCAGCTTTCGCCCCAGAAGTATCATGTCGACCCGCACTACAATCGTTGCCAGTCCCGGTGCCAAACAGAAGGAAATCGCAGAAGGCATGTATGGTGTGCCGCTACTTTGGATTCCAATGATGTCGTCCGCGGAACTGGCAGCACAACTCGATGATGGTTGCATTTGTGTTGCACGAAAAGCGGCGATCCAGCGGCTTGCAGACGCGTTACCTTTCTTGGCGGATCAATTCTCGGATATTGACGAAATTGCCGAGCAAGGAGAAGTGCTGATCAAACACTTGAAAAAAGTAAAAGCGCCGACGATCGGAGTTGACATACGTGAACCTATTGCCATCAATCCGAAGGGATTTCCAAATGCCCTGGTTACTTCCGTTAAAGCGATAGAAGAACGCGACGCAAATGTAAAATTGAAAGTGGGCCGACATACTCACGGTTTACGCGACGTACTTTGTATTGTTTCAACTCTCGATCCGGAAAATGGTGTAGCCGAGACTGAGCAAATGATCGGTGTGCTGTGGTGAATATTGGATAACAATGCGTTGGACGCGGAGCTGCCGGTCGCGTCGTTCCTTACGTCAGTGTTGATTGGCGGCGGCCCGGTCAACGCAATTCGTTATCGCGTCTGGACCCACACCTCACAGGTGATCATTGATCGCTGTTGCCCATCCCCGTGCGGCGCACACGGGTTGGCTGAAAGAGACTGAAGATGAAGGCAATCGAGATCTCACGCAACGGCAAAAAAATGTTCACGGCTGGTTTGGCCGATGGGACGCTGGATGCAAGACTTATTATCCGAAATCAAGAAGATCCACGCATAACAATCGCATGCGACGGTGCCGACGGTCGGTTCGGCTTTGAAATCAACGCATCGATCGCGCCGTCCCGTTCGGCCAACCGGAGGTGACTTATCGAAGCGCCCTTGGAAGATTTGGTGGTAGCGAACGAACAGTTGTGGGGAGAAAATCGCGTGACATGCAAGTAACCGACCACTACCATGAGACTTACTGCAATGGATTGACTGTGCGCTAGGCTGACAACTTTGCCGCCTCCAAGTGATAGATTGACCATCCGATAAACAAGTTGGGCAAAGAAAGATGAAGACCGCGTTTCAGTTGCGCAAAGCCAGACCTAAAATTTCCGTCGATATGACGCGTGACTCTGTTTGCGCAGGCGATGACTGCGATGCGCCCCATGAGAAGAAGACCGAGGTTCATTCATTTCTGGACCCGGTGGCATTCGCGCGTGAGATATCGGTTGGATATCTTCCATCAGTGGCTGGCGTCGGCCACACGTGGACTTGCGTCCTGAATGACGTAGAAATTGCGGAAGTTGGTGTGTCTGGCATTCGCGCGTTAGTTCACGAGAGTCCTTTTTCCGACCAGAATCGCGTTCACTTTGTCTATCACTCCGCGACTTTCTGACATGAACCCGGAGCCCAACCAGTCGCTATAGCCAACGGCCCTGCTGGGCCGTGGCTGATCTCAAACGTTCGCCAGCGCAGGAGTGCGGTATGCCGGGCAATTTGATCTCTCGAATCCGAGCACGTGCGGACAATCCTCGCACTCGGACCGACAACGTGGACATTGCCCTACCGCCCCGGTTCGGTGCAGTCTCGGCTAGTACGCTCGCAGATACCGAGCAGCGTCTGGGCTTCCGGCTCCCGTCGTTCTTGGCCGAGGTCTACCAACAGGTCGGCAATGGTGGGTTCGGCCCCGGCTACGGTGTCATCGGTTTGGCCGGCGGATTCGCACACGATGAAGGAAAGTGCATCGTCGAACTGTACGAATCCTATAATGTCACGAGCCCGCAGGACCCAAGTTGGCAGTGGCCGGCTGGACTGATGCCGATCTGCGATTGGGGCTGTGCGATTTTCTCATGTGTTGATTGCTACACTGGTTCGATCATCACGTTCGACCCAGGTGAACAGCCAGAGGGCGAGCCGTTCTCGCTCGCCTTCGCCCAATCGCATCCGACTGTTGCCGCTTGGTTCGAGGATTGGGTCAACGGCGTCAAACTGTGGGACAAGATGTTCGAGCACGATCCGGCCGGCGACAGGGTGATAACGAATCCTTTTAACCAAAAGCCGTTCGTTGTTCACAAGAAGCGGCTTCGTCGGTGAGCGGAGCGCCGGCGAACAAAGCGTTGCACTTGACGGGCCGGCATGTCGGTTTTTGAGACACCACGTTCCTTGGCGGCGGCCTGGTCAACGCAATTCGTTATCGCGTCTGGACCCACACCTCACAGGTGATCATTGATCGCTGTTGCCCATCCCCGTGCGGCGCATACGGGTTGGCTGAAAGAGACTGATGATGAAGGCAATCGAGATCTCACGCAACGGCAAAAAAATGTTCACGGCTGGTTTGGCCGATGGGACGCTGGATGCAAGACTTATTATCCGAAGTCAAGAAGATCCAATTTGGTTCGATGTGGTTGGTTGTGATCGATCGACCGGCGGTCACGCGCGAGGGGCACACGACTTTGTTGAACTTGGCGACACATTGACATTTACGCTGGTCCATGTAGATCCGTCTGAGGTAGACGCTACTTCGAACAACGCAACGATTTAACGGGCGAACGCCTCCAAGGGCCAGGAATAATCCACCCAAATGTTCGCGATGGCCAGTCCGATAAGAATGTGGTCCACCTGAGCACGCGAGTCGGGCGTTGTGGAATGCAAAGTCAACCGCACGTGCCAAGTAACCACTAACGTTATGCGTCTCAAGCGAGGGAAAAATGCCAAACGGAGGATCTGACTGCTGTGGGACCTGTTGGTTCAACGAGGCAAATAATGGGCAAACCGGTTTCCGGAAAAACGACCCAGGTCGAACTCAGAAGTGTTTGATCCGGAGTTTTGAAATAGAGAACGCCTTTTGGACCTACTGCGCGAATCACCCTCATCACAACCCGCAGCGAATTGAAACGCCAATCGGCCCGGTTTATGTGGCGGGCAGCTACCCGTATGCACGCACCGTATTGCATGAATCTATCGATACCGAAGAGGTGCGATTGTCGCTTCTGGGGCTCCTTGAAAAGATCGCCGAAACGCCTTCTGCGGAATATCCTTCGCCGACTAAGTTTGACGAAGAAATAATCAAACAACTAATGGCATTTCGCGAGGAGCGGGCAACGCAACAGCTCCGGCGAATTGCGGCATTCGATCCTGAATCGAGTCCGGCTGGCGATAACCCATTTCGACGCAATCGCGTATTGACGGTTGCGTTGGCTATGGAGGCTTTGGCAACCATAGAAAAGGACGAAGCGTTAGATCAAATAGAGAAGGCGATCACATGGGGCCTGCCTCCGAATGACCCTGCCAGCTACGCAGAATCCAATGACAAATTTGCGTCCATCCGTTACCACGCCGTGCTGGGGCTGAAGCACTGCACGTCTGCGGATGCCAAAGCGCTACTTGAACGAGCCACGCGTGACCCTCACTCCGAAATCCGAGCGTTCGCCGGAGAGATTCTCGGCAGGTCAACCGACTCATAACAATCGCAGGCAACGGTGCCGACGGTCGGGTCGGTTTTGAAATCAACGCATCGATTGCGCCGTCCCGTTCGGCCAACCGGAGGTGACTTATCGAAGTGGCCTCGGACGATTTGGTGGTAGCGAAGGAACAGTTGTGGGGAGAAAATCGCGTGACATGCGGGTAACCGACCGCTACCATGAGAACTACCGAAATTGAATGACTGCGCGTTTGGCTGACAACTTTGCCGCCTACAAGCGATAGATTGACCATCCGATAAACAAGTTATGCGGTGAAAGGCGATCGTGTCTCACGAACATATTCGTGCAAAAGTCGAGTCGCTGTCGTCATCGCCTATTGCATTCGAGGCCCTGTGGGATGGCGACTCCAGCGGTTGGTTCGTTTGCTTTGCCGCTATAACAGCCGATTCGCAAGCTCATCCACTGGGCGTCGTGTCTGACGGCGGCGACATAAGACTATTCAGCGGCCAAGTGCCACCGTGGCCAGAAGCAGCCGCGGCAATGCAGTTGGGCAATGAACTCGCCGCACGCTTTGGTGTAGAATTCTATTTCCCATCGCCTGATCATCCCGAAGATGATTGCCCGTCATGGAATGAACGATCGGAGGGCTATCCGTGTCGCCGCTGCGGCGTACCGTTGTTGCAGCGTGATCGCTGTCCGTGGCGAGGCGTCTGCTATCACTGCCACCTCGATGAAGAACGTGAACAACGTGAAGCACACTGGACGCCAGAACAGTGC
>JBGSHH010000659.1:0-22466 GCA_041752355.1 Pirellulaceae bacterium
CGTTGAACTTAATCACCGAGGCTTCTCTCGCTAACGTCTCTCGAGCGTATTGGTGTGCGTGGCACCTCGTGTGAAGCGTCTTGGCAGGCATCCGGCCTGCCGCTGCTTGATGAACGCGAGGCTTGACAACAACTGCTGCGGATGGTGCTCTGAATTGACTTGGCTTCAGCGTGGGAGGTGTGGCTGGGAGGAGGGACGGTGGTAACGATTAAATCAATAAAAGGGACTTGCGCGCTGGGATTGTGCAAACATGCTGGGAGGTAGGTCGCTTGGTCACCGCTGGTGACTGCGGCACTTTTTTCTCACTCTCTTCGGGAGGTACTCAGCATGACTCCTTATCAACAACGCGTCACGCCCGCCATCGAACGTCTCGTGGGCGACATGAAGATTCGCCATCTGGCACAAGCCACGATCGACGCCTACACCTATCACGCTCAACGCTTCGCGGACTTCGCGAACAAGCCGCTGGACCGCACAACCGTCGAGGACGTTAGAAACTTCCAACTGTATTTGGTCGAGCAGCGTAAAGTCAGCTACAGCAGCTTCAATCAAGCCGTTTGTGCCTTACGGTTCCTGTACACCACGACGATCCCCAGGAAGTGGCCGGTGCGGATGATCCCGTTCGGCAAACGACCGAAGACACTGCCCACCGTTCTCAGTCATCAAGAAGTCGAACAGCTACTCGCATGCACCGCCAGTCTCAAACAGCGAACGTTTCTGATGACGCTGTACGCTGGCGGACTGCGGCTCAGCGAGGCCGCTCATCTGCGGCTCGCAGACATCGACGGTCAGCGAATGCAGTTGCGGATCACGCACGGGAAAGGTTCAAAGCAAAGACTCGTGCCACTCTCGCCGCGACTTTTAACACAACTGCGGGAGTATTGGAAAGTGTACCGGCCTTCCATCTACCTGTTTCCCGGCCAGACACCCGACACCCCGTACGCCGCAACCTCGATTCAAAAAGCGATCAAAGCCTCGGCCCGCCAAGCTGGCATCAAAAAGAACGTCCATCCACATGTGCTCCGACACTCGTACGCGACGGCACTCTTGGAATCGGGCGTGGACATTCTGACGATCAGTCGCTTGCTGGGCCACGCCAGCTTTGCGACGACGATGATCTACTTGCACGTCCGCCGCACGCACTTCGACAGCGTACCGAGTCCCTTGGACATGCTGCCGATTCGTCAGCTCCCCGGTTGGCAACAAGCGAACAAGAACCAATCGCCGGACAATCAGTTGGACAAACACCACTCGGACTCGCCCGCGGCAAGCTAACCGTATCCGAACTCCTCCGCCGCGGTGCCGCCTCGTACGTCGAGCGTTACGCGCAGCAGGCCGTTCCGCAAGTGCAAAGCACGCTGGCGAAACTGTCGCTGTGTCGTACGGCGGCGTTGGGCGAACGGACGTATCACTGCCCGGCGTGCGACCAGGGCTGTGTGGTTTACAACTCGTGCGGCGATCGGCACTGTCCGACTTGCAGCGGTACGAAGCGGGCGGATTGGATGGAGTCGGCGAGCGACTTGATCTTGGACGGGCTGAGTTACTATCAAGTGGTCTTCACACTGCCCAGTCAACTGTCGCGTTTAGCACTGGGCAACCGCGCTGAGATCTACGACTTGTTGTTTCGTGCTTCGTGGTCGGCGTTGCAAATACAGATCCGACAAGAGCAAGCTTACGATCCTGCGGCGTTGATGGTCTTGCATACCTGGAATCAGAAGTTGGCAGCCCACGCTCACATCCACGCGGTGGTTCCGGGAGCCGGGCCCGGCTTGGCTGGGGATTCGTGGCGAGTCAGTCAACGCGGCGACGACGCCAGTTCGGTGGGCCGTTACTTAGTAAATGCCGACGAGTTGCGTCGTCAGTTCCGCGACCACTTCTTGCGTGGCTTCGAGCGATTGCTGAAGCGTGGCAAGTTGAAGTTGACAGGCGAATTCCGCCCCTTGCAAACCGCGGCGGGTCGCGAGAAGTTGTTGCAGGAGTTGCGTGACGTGACCTGGGTGTCTTACATCGAACCGCCACCGACGGCCGCGTGTCGTGCCGAGACGGTGTTGAAATACCTGGCGCGCTATCTGACCGGCGGCCCGATCTCGGACGCGCGCATCCTAGCGGCCAATGAACAGGAAGTAACGTTCTTGGCTCGGGAGGGCAAAGTCGCCGGTGGCGAGTCGAAGCAAGTGCCGATCACGGTCTCGACGACCGAGTTCGTGCGTTTGTGGAGCTTGCACATCTTACCGAAGGGTTACACGAAGACGCGCAGGTACGGTGGTTGGAGTAACACGCGTCGCGACATCTATCTCGAAACGTGCCGCCAGCACGTGCCTGTTCACGAAGGACAGGTGTTGGACGATTCGCTCGACAGGGACCCGTTGCTCGATCCGTTAGGCGAGACAGTGGCGGAAGTGGATATTCCGGCGGCACCATGTTGTTCAGGCTGCGGTCGATCGATGATTCTGCAAGGCGAACGGAGGCAACGGAGTTGGTGGGAAGTAATGACCTCGCCGAGTCGCCCCACCTGGTATCGCCAGCATGAGCGTCACTGAAAACGCTTGCCACAAGCTCCAGCGAGCCTCTACAATCGACCCCCGTACTCCAAGTTGCCCCGGCAACAAAGTTCAACGCCCGATCTATGCGTCCGAGTACAGCCGCATAGATCGCAATTCGATATGCGATTATTGATTATACTGATTCTATTGACATCTACTTCAGTAGCAATGGAACCGTCAACAAAGAAGGTCGCAAACAACAAGACGGATCTCCACTTATTTATCACTCTCCTGCGCCACAAGACGGAAGCAATATAGCAGGTCTTCCCGATGGATTCGGTCTAACTATATTCATTGTTGTTCCAGTAAAACCCAAGTAACGAATTCAGAAAAATTGAGGGATCCTATGAGATATGCATTAATTGGAGTTTGCAGTATAGCGGTGGCAATCGCGAATCTCGGTCTAAATTCGAGGTTAATCGCGAATGAACCTTCCGCTGAAAACGAAGAACCACGAATTGAAAAAGTCCCCGTCACAGTCCCAAAGTTTGATGGCAAGGTGTTCAGATTCGCTCGCGCGGAGGAGGTCGCGTCGGTTTCCGTCGAACTATATAACCACCCAGCAGGTTATGCGAACATCGAAAAGTTCGATATTCCCAAAGATAGCATTGAAGAATTGTTAGTACACTTTCAAGGCTGTGAAAACGACCTTTCTCCCGAGGTGGGATTTCCGGAAATCGGCACAATTATATGCGTCAAGAAAGATGGTAGTGTGGATCGCATATCGTGGTACTGGCCGCTAGGTAAAGGCCGACTGCGATGTTCAACATTGGGAGTTCGATTGATTAAGTCGCATGACGCTTGGAATGGAATTGACGACGGGGGATCGATCGATATGGTTGTTCGTGATGTCTATTTCAATGTAACTGGGAAGAAGACTTGGATACGTCCGCTTAAATAGCCATATTGATGACGCCTATGCCCATAGGCTACGAGCGTTTCATTCGTTCGTTCGTCTTTCCCTACACGGAAGGGCCACCTCGCACCCATAAACCTCTGGGGGGCAAACACAAAAGATCTTACAGGTTTTAGGGTGACGTTTTAGGTGACACGAGGGCATTTTGGGAAAGGTCGCCGATCTTCGTGGTATTGCGTAAGTCTTTGGCGACAGATAGGTTGAGTAAGTGGCCCGGACCGGGGTCGAACCGGTACGCCCCTATCGGGGCGAGGGATTTTAAGTCCCTTGCGTCTGCCTATTCCGCCACCGGGCCAATGTGTGCGATGAGTATAAACCAAAGCCTGTGCGTTCAACAGGTCGGAAGCCCACACTACGGACGGCGATAAACTTCGCGGCCGCCGAGATAGGTGGCGATGACTTGGGTCTTCTCAATGGCGTCGTCGGGGCAAGCCAGCAGGTCCGTATCGAGAATCACGAAGTCGGCCAGTTTGCCCGGTTCGAGCGTGCCAAGCTCCTTCTCTTGCCGAATCACCCAGGCGTTGTTCCGCGTGTAGAAGCGAAGCATCTCCTGCCGAGTGAGCGCTTCCTCGGGATGTAATGGTTCTTTCAGTCCGCGAGCGCGACGCGTGACGGTCGTCGCCATGCCCAGAAACGGATCGTAAGGATTGATGCTGCGTCGTGGGCCGATCTTCTGCATGTGATCGGAACCGCCGCCTGCGATGCCGCCGGTATCAAAAATCGAACGCAGCGGTTGAAAGTATCGCAGGCGTTCGTTGCCAAATTGCGCGAGCAACGTTTTGCCATCGAGATAGAGCCACGCAGGCTGAATATCGACGACGATGCCCAGCTTGGCGATTTGCTCGACCGCTTCATAGGTCATGAAGTTGGAATGCGTGATGCAGGGACGCGTGTCGCGGATCGGCTTCTCCTTGTCGAGTTCGGCATATACGCTCACCAGCTGCGTCACCGCGCCGTCTCCGACACTATGCGCCGTGAATTGCAAATTGTGCTCAATGGTGGTTTTGACGATCGGCAGCAGTTTCTCGCGCGGAATGAAAAGCACGCCCCGATAGGCTGGATCGCGAATGGAGTAAATCTCGCTCACGCCCCACGGTTGCCGCATATACGCACTGCCCGTAAGCATGCCGCCATCGAGATAGGTCTTGATGCCCACGATTCGCAAGCGCGAATCCCCTTGGCAGAGCGGATCGGCAGCGATGTCGGCGATGTTCTTTTGGATTTGCTCGACAGAGCCTTCAGTATCGACATGCCGCGAGACGGCCATTCGCACCGAGAGTCGCTGAGAATCTAAGAGCGCGCGATAGCGATCGACGGCGCTGCGATCCGCGTCGCGATCGGCGACGCTGGTGATGCCGACGGCGTTGTATGCCTGGAACAGTTCGACCAACCGCTCGCGGCGCTCGGCTTCGCTAGCGGGCTTGGAAACGACATCAGCCTTGATGTAGCGCGTGCAACTGCGGAGGATGCCGGTGGGCTCGCCGGTGTCGGGGTCTTTTTCGAGATAGCCTTTGCCTTCGACGACGAAATCCTTGTCGATGCCGCTGAGTTTCAGCGCCAGCGAGTTGACGGAAGCATCGGGGCCGGTGGAGAAGAGCACGGGATTTTCCGGCGCGGCGGCATCGAGTTCGGCCTTGGTGGGATAGCGTTGTTCTTTGAGTCGCGTGATGAAGACTTGCCGCACCACAACCCACTTGCCAGCGCCGAGCAGCTTCGCCCTGGCGGTGATGTAGGCGAGGACATCGGCGATGGTGTCCATCTGCGGCACGTCGTGATCGAATTCTGTCATCGCCGCGCCGCTGGGATGAACATGAGAATCGATCAAGCCGGGCATGACGAACTTGCCAGCCAGATCGATCGTTTTGGTGTTCTCGCCGCGCAGTTTGAGGATGTCGTCGTTCGTGCCGATCGCCACGATACGCTCGCCCGTGATGGCGAGGGCTTCGTGCTGAGTGAACTTTTCATCCACCGCCACGATCTTGCCATGATGCAGGATCAACTCGGCCTCTTCCGCGCAAGCGACGGCGGAGCAAGTAAAGAAGCAGGCGAGGATGACGCGGGAGAGATTGATGTTATTCATGGAGGTATTATGCGCGCGCAGCGAGGGAGAAACAAACCTGTGGGGTAGGCTTCCAGCCTGCCATGCTTTGCCTGTGATATTTGCGTGCTGGTGCGGTTCGTTGAACTCGCCACGCCCCACGCAGATGCAACTTACTCCAGAGGCGGTGGTTCTTTCGGCGCGCCGCTGCGGGTAAGGAGCCAGATCGTGGGGGCGATGATGAGCGCCATGCCGATTAACGTGTGCCATTCCAATCGCCGTTGCCACAACAGGCTATCCGCGATCGCCGTGAAGCAAACCTGGCTCAAGCCAACGACCGAAACCTTGGCCGGAACGCCGGCGGCAAAGGCTTTGGTGAGAAAGAGTTGCCCCGCAGTGGCCGTCGCGCCCACACCAATCAATAGCAGCACATTTCGCCCCGTCCAGACTTCGTCCGACGAGGTTCCACTCCCCACGCTCGCCAAGGGAAAAAGTAGCATCGTCGCCAGACAAAACAGCACGCTCACCGCCGAGAAGTGCGTCACAATCGCCGAGGGATCGAGATGCTTCAGGCGATGCAGGCCGAGCATGGCGGCAGATGTGGTGAACGACGCGCCGGCGGCAGCCAACAGCGCGCTATCCAGCGGCGCGATGCCGGGGCGCTGGATGACAATCACGCCGACCAATCCCACACCAATCGCCAGCCAGGCATCCCAGCGGGGGAACGTTCCCAGCACAGGCCACGACAATAACGCCACCCAAACCGGGAACATGTTCGTCAACACCAGGACTTCCGCCAGCGAATGGGCGTGCGTGAGCGCGTAAAAGGTCAGCACCAGGCTGCAACTGCCGGAGAGACTGCGAATCCACAGCGTGGGCGGTTTGAAGAAGACGAACGTCGAACCTTCCGACCAGGTCAGCAAAGTCGCGATCACCAGTGCCAGCGATGTGCGAACCAGCGCGATCGTCTGCCAAGGAAACGTCTCGCGGAGCACATGCGTGAGAATCCCCATACAGGCGAAGAAGATCGCTCCCCAAAGCATCCACCAATAGGGCAGCGCAGCGCGAGAAATCACAAAAGTTCAGTCGTGGAAAATAGGTGGTAGGTTGGTTGGCAGCGCGTACAAAAGCCCAGAGGTTTGGCACCCTCTGGGCATTTGAATCGCGACCGCGCGGCGGGAGGTTGCGCGGATACTATTGCGCCATGTCTTTTAAGCCTTTGAGCGCCGTGACTTTGACGGTGCGACTTTCAGGCTTGGCGGCGATCAGCTTGGGTTCCTTGGTGAAGGGATTGACGCCCATGTGTTCCGGCGTGGCCGGCTTGACGCGGGAGACAATCTTCAACAAGCCCGGCAACGTGAAGGTGCCAGCACCTTCGCCGCTGAGGCTTTGGCCAATGAGCTTGCCCAAATCTTCCAGCACTTGCGTTATTTGCTGCTTGGTCAGACCTGTCGATTCGGCCAGCGAGTTGACAATCTCGGTCTTGGAGAGCGGCTTTTTGCTGCTGGCTGCCGAGGGATCGGCCATGGGTCCGTCCTTTCCGTGAAGGGTGTGCGAAATGAAGGCGACGTTCCTCTCTGTCCTGGCCAGGGGCCGGGAAAGGTAAGCGGCCTATTCTACACGCCGTTTTCCGCGAAGTCTTCCGGCTATGCGAAAATTACAGCCACCCGTTCTGGCGGGTCATAAGTCCTGATATCGCAGGGAATTACGCCAATGAACGCCGGCTCAGGGCGAAATTTTGCGAATCGCTCGCAAGCATTGCTGTCGCGCCGTCCGATATCGAAAAGGGGGCTTCACGCCGTCAAACCCACCTAGGCGATCGGCTCCACCCCGATTACATTAGGCGAAGTTGCCTGAAGGATCAGGCGATTGGCAGGAAGCCACCCTCTACGCGACAGGATGTTGCCTTATGCGAGTCATGCCCTCTGCGGCGGAAGTTCGCCGCCTGGTAGCCGATATTTTCAGCGACCTCTCCGGCGACTATTTTGGGCCGCTGGAACTCGACGAATCGATGCGGATCGATGGCGGCAAATTGGTCGCCCGCACCTATCGCAGCGAGACCTTGCTGGCGATGTGGATGGTCGAAATCGGCCTTCTGCAATTTTACGACGAAGAAGGCCAAATGCTGCGATCGGTTAACCTGTTTGAAGAACTGGAACCGATCCGGGCTGCCGCCTAGTCTCCCGGAGACTACTTCGCCGCCTCCTTGAGCACTAAGGGGAGTTCGTCGATGCTCACAATCCACCCACGGCAGCGTTGCGCGCGACATCCGCACGGTATCGCCGCATCGGCCGACCACGCGTAGTCGATTGTCAGTTCTTCGCCTTCCACGATCGGGCGAATCGCTTTGACGATGACGTCATAATCGTTTTTATCGCAATCATCCGGAGTGTAGTTAATCAACTCACAATTCGGCTGGCAGCGATGATTCAAAAAACGAAACGGAGCGCTAGGCTCCAATAAGCGACCATCGCTCAAATCGATGGCGTATTCCGAGCCTTGCTCGGGATCGAAAACGACATCACCCTGCACGCGTCCCACTCGCTCGCCACGGCGAAAACTGCGGGCGGCGTACACCCCTTGGCCATGAGCGGCCGGGGCAACTCGAATCGATTGCGTCTTAACAGCAGGCATCCAGCACCTGAATCGAAAGGGAATTCCACAAGAGTGAGTCACACGACTCGACGTGGAGAGAACGTCTATTTCTAGTAGATTCGACGACGGGCGAATCGTCAAGTCTCGCGATCAACTTTCGCTGCGTCGGCTACCAAGCTGCGGCGAGTTTCTTTTGCGCGATGACCTTGCCCAAACGCTTCCTCACAATCACCTGGGCGACAGCAATTGCTCCAGGATTCTGATTCCTGGTTGCGGCGTTTCGGCTGGCGGTTCCGCCGTTCGCTCCAGTGCCAGCACCAGCGGGAGATAGGGACGACCGCCTGGCTGGCTCTCCTGCCCGAACTGTCCGACCATCTTCGACATGCTCGCTGGAATCGGGACGCGCTCAATCTGACGGGGCCCCGGCCCGTAGCAGTTTTCTGGCGGCGATGTCACCAGGTATTCACGGCACGCGATGGGCCGGTCGGCGTAGATCGTGCATGATTCGTCTTCCAAAAAGGGACAACGCAGTTCCAGTTCCACATAGGCATTGGCCAGCGACAGCAACGCTTCATCCGACAAATCGCGATAATTTTCCAGAGCCTCCCGCAACCCAGCCTCGGTGAGACGTTGCAGCACTGCCGAGAATCGCGCGCGGACCGCGGCTTGTTGAGACGGCGGCAGGGTTTCGACCACCTGGCGAATCCATTTCGTTTCGGCAGGTGTGAGCGGTATGACTTGGCGGCAACACGCGGCGCAGCCAAGGCGGCAAGTCACGCATCTGCCCGATTGTTCCAAATCACTGACGGCGGCGGCAACGAAAGTATCTGTCAGTATTTGAAATACCGGCATCATTTCCTGCGACTGCACGTCTGCCTCAGGAATCGGCAAAACGACCTCAACCGTCTGACCGCCCAATCGCATCCGCAAGGCGACTGGTTTTGTTGGATGCATCGATATTCCCCTCGCTGCGGGTGATGGGTAAGAATCCAGATGCCGATATCTGCATGTCGGCATCATACGGCGACGTCGGGCCGGCTTAAAGTCATCGCGAAGGTGGTGGCCTGTTCCGCTGTGCACCTCTTCCTCGCGCAGATGTCCCCATAGTCCCAGAGGGGTCCCAACCGCAACGGGCACCATCTCCCGCTGGCACGGTTGCTCCGCCACGGTATATTAACCATCTACACTCCCCCTGCCCTTTTTTCCCGAGTACGAGAGCCTTCCCCTTATGAGCGCCGGCCAAGACGATGGATCATCGCTGATTAGTATTGGAATCGGGACGTTGATTCCCGCTGGACTGGCGGCCGCGCTGGGCCTATTCACCGCCGCCTTTAGTTGGCCGCTGATCGAACCGAATTTCTCCACGCTGGGCGCGACGTTCGGCAACATGTTCGCCGGCTTCTCCGTGGGGCTGGTGATGGGGCTATTCGTCGCCTGGTTCATGGCCTGGCATGCTCATGTGATGGGCAATTCTGACGAACGCTCGGACATGGCGGCGGTTTGGGGCGTGGTACCAGGTCTGCTCTTCGGCGCGACACTGGGACCCATCTTCGCCGGCACCATGGGAATCTTCTTCGGCCAGATTGTGCCTGCGATGATGTTTGGCTTGTTCTGCGGGCCGATCGTCGGCGTGCTGGCGTGGGAGATTGGCTTCTTCATGGGCAATCTGTTCAAGCCGGAACATTGATGCCAAGGCTGATCCTGCTCGCATGCGTGATTATCAACACGAAAACCTCTGCCACGATCCCATCCACGGCTATGTGCCGTTCACTAGTAGCGCGGATCTCTCCCCCGGCGAGACCAGTGAACGGCAACTTATCGACCATCCGTGGGTGCAACGGATGCGACATATCCACCAGTTGCAAACCGCCTGGTGGGTCTTTCCCTCTGCCGAGCACACGCGTTTTCAGCACATCATCGGCGTGATGCACCTGGGCAGTCGCCTGGTAACGCATACCTACGACAGCTTACGTGATGCGTGCCCCGATGTTCCCAGCCGCGCCTATGTCGAGTCGCTGGTCCGTATGGCGGGCCTGTTACACGACGTGGGGCATGGGCCATTTGGTCATTTCTTCGACGAGCATTTTCTCAAGCAATATCGGGTCACGCATGAGACGCTCGGCGCGGCGATTATCCAGCGCGAGCTAGGCGATCTTTTGCGCGGCTTACGCCGCAATCCCAACGGAAAGTTCGCGCCCGGAGAGGAACTCGATCCGGCGCAAATCGCCTGGCTCATTCAACGCCCCAACGACAACGATGCCACACCGCGACCCCAGTGGCTGAAGTTCTTGCGTAGCATGCTCTGCGGCATTTATACCATCGACAACATGGACTTCGTCCTCCGCGACGCCTACATGTCCGGCTATAGCCAACAAGCGTTTGATATCGATCGCTTGCTGCATTACAGTTTCTTCAGCGCGCACGGACTAACAATACACGATCGCGGACTGGAGGCGTTGGTTCGTTTTATGGGCGTGCGCGCCGAGTTGTTTCGTGCTATCTATTTCCATCGCACCGTCAAGGCGATCGATCTGTATTTGGCCGATCTGTTCAAAGCGAGCCAACAATACTTGTTCCCCGGCAATCCGCTTGATCACCTCGATGAATATCTGGGCTTCACCGAATCGTCGCTGTTGGTGGATGTCGGTCGTTGGCCGCGGAGCGAGAATTTGGAATTACGCGCGCTAGGGCAGCGCTGGCAGAAGCTCTTGAATCGGCAGGTCCCCTGGCAGATGGTTTGCCAGAAGAATCTCGTCTTCGACGAACGCGATTCCGAGCAGGCGAGCATTTTTAGCGAGCGCGACCTAGTCGAGCAAAAGCTCCGCCGCGCGTTGCCATCAGCGCTGGCCGAAATTCAAATCCGCGTGGACATCTCGCGGCATATCCATCGCCCTTATACACACGGCCCATCGACGGGCCAGAACTTCCTGTTCGATTCTGCCCAGCAGCGCGTTCGCCCCCTCACCACGAGCGAACTTTTCAAACGCTTGCCGACCAGTCATCGGATCTGCCGCGTCTACGCCCACAGCGACGAACACGCCGCCGCCCTCTCACAAGCCCTCGATCAAATCAGCGGCGGCAGCATCGACGACGTGACCAATATGTGATTCGGGTGCCAACAGCAACCTATCGATCCTACAGCACTCCTCTTCCCTGCAACGCCCCGCGCAACTGCTCTGGCGATTCATAGACCACGGCGTCATATCCCGCCGCTAGTGCGCCGGCGACATTGTCGGGGCGGTCGTCAATAAAGAAAATCATCTCCGGTGCTACGCCAGCCAGCGCGGCGGCGCGTTCATAGATGGCCGCGTCGGGCTTCATCGATTTCAGCTCATAACTCAACGCATAGTGCGTGAAACAATCGTTGAGCACCGGATAGCGTCCGTCGAGACAATACTCCCAGTGTGCCGCGCAGGTGTTCGATAAAATCCCCAGGCTCACCCCTGCCCCGTGCAATTGGCGCACAATCTTCATGACTGGTTCGTTGGGAGTAAAGATGGCCGCAGCGGCATATTTAAGCGCCGCAAGATCGCTGGTGGTATTCGTTCGCTGGGAGAACTCCGCATGGAACTGATCGCAGGCGATGTCGCCGCGCTCGTAGCGGGCTTGCGTATCGCCCGCAAAGACCGCTTCCCAAACCTGCTCAAAACTCGCTCCCGCCACCTCGGCCATCTGTCGCGCGCTGCGAGGATGATCGAAGTGCAATAGCACATTGCCCAAATCGAAATAGATGAATTGAGGTCTTCGCATGCGGCATTTTTACCAGCCCCTTCACGCTCGGTGAACATACCGCAGCCAAAATCCACATTTTTTATCAACCGCATCGCCTAACCAGGCACCGGCGGGCTGGAAGCCTCACCCACGATAGAGACGGACGTGTCCTCCCGTGCATTCACCCGAAGAGAAGAGGCGGCCTGCTGTTTGGCGTCCAGCTGGCGTTGGTGATCGACCATGCGAAAGCTCAACGCTAAAAAGCCGATGATCGCGATGAGAATCGTCATGCCATACAGGCCCAACCACGTGAAGCGCACGAGCAAGCTGGGCTGGCGCGAGACGGCGCTGACATGCAAATTGCGCATTTCGCGGGCGAGCACTTGTGCGCTGGGAGCGACGGGAAATGCCTTGAGCACCCAGGTGAAAACTTCGCGCGCCTGGGCATCGTTCATGTCCTCCACGCGCTCGGGCAAGTGCCAGGCGTGCCGACGGAAGTCGCGCGCGACCACCGCCTGGCGATAGACCTGCCCTAACGCCAGCAACATGAACAACGGGAGGACGCCGAGAATGATCGAACCCGACCAAACAGCCAATCCGCCCAATCCCAGAATCGCGAACAAACGAAAGGCGACGCTTAGCCACGGTATATTGCCGAACAACAGCAGATCGAGAATCCGTCCGCCGTCGAGCGGCACAAACGGCAGCAGGTTAAAGGCGTTGATCGCGATCGCCCAGAGCAAGAGCGATTGCACCAGCGGAAGTTCAATCGGCGCGATGAAAGCCGCAACCGTCCCCATCAAAATGCCAGGCGCCGGACCAAGCAGCAGAATCATCGCCCTTTGCCATACCGGCGCGGCATGTTCGCGCGCCGTGACCGCCGCGCCGAAAAAAGGAATGAAGAACATCTGCGTATCGCGATAGCCACAGGCGAGCATCCCGAGCAGATGCCCCAGCTCATGCACGAACAACACGCCCACAATGCCGAGCAGTTGGACCAAATCCATGGATCCAGCGAACGAAACGCCAAACAAGATCGCTGTGACGATCAACCAACCTGACGATTGCCACGAGGATTTTGCCTTGGGATTGCGCAAAATCTCCACCACGCGTTGATAGAGATCTTCCGCCTCAGGCGGGACCGGGTTGTCCGCTTCCGCGATGAGCGGCGGTAGTTCACTCATGAATTTAGCCCCACGTTAATACACGCGGGGCGATGTCGAGGTTGCCAAATTCCACTAGTCCACGTCGATCAGGTAGCTTACAAGCCACAATTCCAGTTGGTCGAGCTTTTGCTTCCAACGTGATTTGAAGTCCTTCATCCATTTGCGATGCTCGTCGTTATCAGGCACATCAATCACAATACCCACCAAATTATCGCGATAGACAACGCCACCATGACGCCAATGCCCTTCGACTTGCTGCGTCTCATAGCTCGCAGCGCCAAATTGATCGACGATTTCCAGTACAGCTTCGGCGAGCCATTCCGGCGGCACGTCGCGACCGTCATTGAATTGCAGCGGGAGCATCACCTCGAACCGCCGTCAACTGCTGCTCATAGGTTGCCTTTCCTTGAACACTAAACGGAATATTCTGACTGGCCAATGCCTCCAGCGCCGCTTCGGGAACCAGATGTTCGCCAGACTTGAGTACGCGACCAGAGAAACGCCCCAGTAAGAATCCAAGCGATTTCTTTTCCGTCTCGCGATCAGCAAAGGTGATGGTGATCATGGCGAACCTGTCCGTTGGCGGATGAAGTAGGGAACTCCGGCACATTAAGTATTAAGTATAGCGTGTGGCTGTCGCACGGGCCAATACTTACCCCATCGGCGTCATGCCACCGTTGACGCTAATCGTTTGCCCAGTGACAAACGATGCTTCCTGGCTGGCCAAATAAACGACGGCATCACCCACATCGCGTGGCACGCCCCAACGTCGCGCGGGAATCAACGCGAAGTACTCATCCTTCATCGCTTGCGGATCGTGTTCATGACGTTCGACGGGAATCCAGCCGGGCGCGACCATGTTCACCGTGATGCCAAACGGGGCCAGTTCGCGGGCCATGCTTTTGGACCAACCAATTTGGCCCCCTTTGGCAGCGACATAGGCGCTGAAGGGAGAGACGCTTCGTTGATAGACTTCGCTGGTGATGCTGATGAAGCGTCCCCAGTTCTTTTGCTTCATCGACGGCAGGCCGCGCTTGGCCAACAAGAACGGGCTCTTAATGAAGAAGTCGAGCATACGTTGATAGAATGCCCAGTCGTACTCCTCGATGGTCTTAAGTGGTTGCTCGCACGTGGCATTGGGAACGATGATATCGACCGGACCGAGTTTGCTTTCGACTTCAGTAAAGAGTTTATCGACACCTTCCTCGCTGGTCACGTCGCATTGCACGAGCGCCGTTTCGATGCCGGCGGCTTGGTATTCCGCCAAGGCTTGTTGGCCGCGCGCCGCGTTGTTGGCGAAGTTGACGGCTACCTTCGCGCCGGCGCGCCCCAGCGCCAGCCCAATCGCCTTGCCGAGTCCCGTGGAATTGCCTGTGACGATGGCGACATGACCTTGAAGCGAAAACGGCATGGGAGAGAATCCTGCGCGAGGCGTGAGATAACGGGTGCGAGTTGGAAAGCCCTAGCTTATCGCCCCAGCGGCGTGCTGAAAACGCCCAACGCGGCCACAAAAAAAGCCGACCCTAACGGGTCGGCGAAATGGTGTACTGCAATGTAAAAGCAGGCTACTGTGGTGACGGATGCCGGATTGTTACCAGCCCATCACCATGTTCGATTCGACGACTTTGCGGGCCGCTTCCAAATCGGAACCGGTTTCGTGCATGTAAAGGCGAATCGCGTGAACTTTATCGCCAGAGGCTTTGCTCAAGCAATCGCGCGCCACGTGGCAGACGTCGATGTTGCCCGCAATGCCCAGCGCACCTTTGGAAATCACCCAAGTATCGCGCGGCCGTTTGGTCAGTCGCAAAACTTTGTCTTCTGGGTAGGCGTCGATAACAACGCCCCGTGCGGCATCCTCATCGCCAGCCCAGGTAATAATGATGTGAGCGTCGGTTTCGACCTCGTAGAGCGGCATGGAACACTCCTTCCGTACAAGAGAGCCGTGCGAATAATGTGGATCGACCCGACAGAAGAGTTCGCCGACGTAATGGCGTGCGAGCGCCGCGCCGATCCTAACGACCAACAACCATAAGAATGCCCCAGCTTTCAGCCTTTTGCAAGCGCCATCGGCGAATTCCCCAGGCAAATACGGGATTCTCTGGGCAGCATGGCGTTGTAGAACTTGCCGCCCGCAGGGTCGCCGGGTACTGTTAAACGAGCCTGTTGAGCGTCATTCGCCTCGAAAGCCACGAAGAGCCATGAGCACCGTCATCTCCGCTCCCCCCCCCAACATCCCAGCCCAGCCGAAGAGCTGGGGCAATCGTATCGCGATTCTCGTCGCCGCCTTGCTCGTGTTGGGACCGATCTCTTTTGCCGCGATACCGACCGAAATCGCCCGCTGGCATGTCGCCGCCGCACAAGAAGCCCAGTGGTCCGAAGACTACGATACGGCGCTGACCCAGCTTGATAAGGCGATTGAAGTCGATCCTGAGAATCCGGTTTGGTGGCTGCGCAGGGCGAGTTTTCAAGAATCTCACCGACAATACCAGGCCGCCCTGAAGGATGCGCGCGAAACAGCACGGTTGCTCAACAACTCGCCGGGTGCGCGTATGCTGGTCGTCTCCGCGGCATTGGCCGCTGAAGAACATGAGCAAGCCAAAAAAGAACTGGCGAGTCTGGAAAAGTTCATCCAGGAGAATCCCCAATATTCGGGCGCGATGGACAACGAGGTGGCATACTTCAAAGCCCTGCTCAACGAGGATTTAGAAGACGCGCTCGCTCGATCCAATGCCGCGATCAATCGCTTTAAGCAAGATCAGCCAGCTTTGCAGGGCGTCTCGTTATTGCTGAGTCAGTTTTTTGGTAGCGATTCCAGCAAACGCGACTTGGGTGAGGCCAGCCTGATCGATACTCGAGGCGTTATCTATTGGCGGATGGGAAAACTGCCGGAAGCGCGCGCCGACTTGGATCAAGCGATCAAGTTGGCGGAACCGCTCATTTTAGAGAACATGTCGCAACTGCGCGAAAACGCCGTAGATACGCGACAACTAAAACAAATGAAGCGCGAAGTCTCGGAAACGCTCGCCGTGATGCGCTATCATCGATCGCTCGTCTTCGAAGCGCTAGGCATGAAGTTTGAAGCCGCCCTCGATCGCGCTCGCGTTCGAGATCTCGGCTTTACGCTCGATGAGAAATTATTTTGATGAACGACGACTACCTGCAACTACACCGCTGCCAGCTTGAGCAACTCCCGCCCCGATGATTCACGGGCGATCTTGCCTTCGGGCGTATCGGGCCAATCGGCTAGTTTGGTGCCAGTGACAGGCTCGATCTTTTGTCCGTCGTGGCGATAGACCTTGTTGCGTCCCGCTGCTTTGCCGGAGTAGAGCGCCGAATCGGCGCGTGCCAAGAGCGAACCAGGCGTATCCCCTTCCAGCACCAATGCCACCCCACCACTGATCGTGACTTTCATCTTTTGCTGCACTAGCGCTCGCACGCGATCAGCCAAGATGCAGGCCCCATCGAGGTCGGTTTGCGGTAGCACGAGCACGAACTCCTCGCCGCCGAAGCGCGCCACCAGATCGGTCTCGCGCACGCAATCGTCCAAATGGTGCGCCACTTCGCGCAAGATGCTGTCACCATGCAGGTGGCCAAGCTTATCGTTCACTTGCTTGAAATGATCGATATCAAAGATCACCAGCGCAAAACTCGTGTCGTAACGCGACTTCATTGCGAACAGATTGTTCATGGTCTCGTCGAGCGCGCGACGGTTGCTCACCCCAGTCAACGGATCCGTGCGGACTTCGGTGAACGTCATCAGCAAGTTTGTCTGCTGGCGAATCTCGTCGTACGCTTGCGCCATTTCATTGGAGAGCTTCATGGTGGGTCGCAGAATGCGTTCCGCTTCCTCGCAGAGCTGTTGCCAGGCGGCACCTTCGTTATCGTGTCCCAGATTTGCCAGGCGTTCCTTGAAAGCAATGACGCTCGTCTGATGTTGCGCCAGACTGCTGCGGACGTGGCTGGAAATCGATTCGAGTTCGCGAATCACCGCCTTGGCGCGCTTGAGCTCACGGCGTGCGTGATTGAGTTCCGATTGTCGATTGACGCGTCGGCGTCCAAACAAGTATCCCAGCGCCGCCACTGCGCCCAGCGCAACGGGTGTGGGAATGCTCAAAAGTGAAAGGTCCATGGCAATGATTCGCACAGAGGGGAGCCGGGTCGGTGCTCGCTGACCCCTCGCCAGAGAGCTACGCAACTATAGGTCGCGAATAGTCAAAGTGCGTAAGCCAGGGCAGTTTTAACGAATAAACCGATCGCACAGGAGCGAGTTCAATAGTTGGTCCGCGAGCCGAAGCCGCGCATGCAAACAAACCCCACGATAACGACTGCCACCGACAGCCAAATCCACTGCGTGCGATCGAGACTCAGGACGTTTTCCGTGAAGAACCGCCCGATGCCGAAGAAGTAATGCCACACAGTTCACCTCCCAAGGTTATGCACTTAAGGGAAGTCTAGGTTATGGATTGCGCGGCGGTGCGGATTACGAAAGGAGTGCGATTTTGGCTTCCCTTTGAATGGGGGGGCGCCGCGATGTTTTTCAGCCGCTCCAAGGTCGCTCAACCACTTGCAGCGCACTAATCACGTGATATGATTCTAAGTCTGTTGAGCAGGGGCCGTAGCTCAATTGGTTAGAGTACCGGACTGTCGATCCGGTGGTTGCGGGTTCGAGCCCCGTCGGCCTCGCTTGTAAGTAGCCGCCAGTCCTAGACTTGCGGCTACTTTTGTTTCTTGACCTAGAGCCGACCATCGGCTCGTCGGCTTCGGGGGCAAATCGGTCGCGATGTCCCGGCCAACGACCTGCGCACCATCGAAGCCATTTCATCTATAGGCGATCCACTTCAAGGGAAAGTCGCCCGGCATCTTTGTGTACGACCCGACGACGAATTCATGGGCACAAGAGGTGAAGTCAGCGGCGGGACTACCTGCCGCAAGCAAAATGGACCATGCTGTCGTTCGTGAGCAACACGTCGTTTCAAAGTGGGTGAATCGAATGGAGATAAAAAAGAAGGCATGACCACTCTCCTCCTGATCCTGGCCGCCCTCGCGGCCGATCCACTCGGTCCCGGCGATGTCACTCGAAAACTGACGGTCGATGGCCGCGAGCGGAGCTACCTCGTTCACATTCCACCCAAGTACGATCATGAGAAGCCGACGCCTGTGGTCCTGATCTTCCACGGTGCCGGAACGAACGCCGCCATTACCGTCCCCTTCACAGGCATGAGCAAGAAGTCGGATAAAGCTGGGTTCATCGCCGTTTATCCCAACGGCACCGGCGTCGGTCCTTTCCTGACGCTCAACGCCGGTGGTCGACAAGGGAAGATGGCCGAAGGGAGTGCCAATGACGTGAAGTACGTCGGAGCGCTGCTTGACGATCTCGCGACCGTCACCAACGTCGATTCCAAGCGCGTCTTTGCTACAGGCATCTCGAATGGTGGCATGATGTGTTATCGCTTGGCTGCCGAAATGTCAGATCGTATCGCCGCCATCGCTCCGGTGGCGGGAACCATCGCCGTCGATGACAGCAAACCTAAACGACCAGTGCCGGTAATGCACTTCCACGGCAGAGCCGACAACATGGTTCCATTCAGTGGACCCGACCAAGGCACACCGAAGTTTCTGACATTCAAGTCCGTCGAGGAATCTATTGCAATCTGGCGGAAGATTAACAAATGCCCCGACGACCCTCTGATCACCGAGTTCCCCGACAAGGAAGACGATGGAACCAAAGTGACGAAGAAGTGCTACGGACCAGGGGAGGATGGAGCCGAGGTTGTGCTGATCGAGATCGAAGGCGGCGGTCACACCTGGCCGGGGCAGAAGCCGCCGATCAACCTGATCGGGAAGTCCACGCTCGACATCTCGGCCAACGACCTTATGTGGGAATTCTTCCTGAAGCATCCGATGAAGTGAAGCCGCCAATCGTGCCGAAGCTCTCCGCAGCCGACTTCCGAAACTCAAGCTGGCGCTCCATTTCTTGACCTCTTCCTCGTCGATCAACGGATCGAACGGTTCGGTCTGCCGGGCCGCTAGTCTGTCACCTTGATTTCCGACAGAATTGTCCACCCATCGCGCACAGGCAACTCGTTGGCAAAGCGAATCGCCGGACGGTCCTGCCAAGGGTCACGAATCCCAAGTCCTAAGCGATAGGTTCCAGGCGGCACGTCAAACGTGAGTGGAGCTTCCTCCGAGAATGAACCGGCCTGCCACCGGCGAATGTCCCACGCCGTCTTTTGAAGCGCGACCAACTTCCCCGATGAATCGAGTAATGCCCATTCCACCTTCCACGGGTAATAGAACGGGGCGACTCCGATGTTTTCTCCCTTTAACGAAAGGGGAGCCAACTGCTTCGCCTTGATTTGAGAAGGATGCGATACCTCGGTGATCTGAAACTCGTAACCCAGCTTACGGACAAGCTCCTCGCTGCGCTGGAGGAAGAGACCGTCTTTGGTTTTTGCCAAAGCCGGGCAATACGGTCCCACCCAGGTGAAGTGAGATCGTTCCAGCATGGTTTGTGTCGTCTCGAAATCATCTCCCAGCCAGCGCTCTGCCTCGCCGGGAACCATCTCACCGCCGACGACGGCGACTTTCCAGTTGTCGGTACGCTTTTCCCGACGCAAGCCGGCGAGGAAGCTCCAGTCTTGGCCGTTGTCGGTGTCTTGCGGAAACATGTCGTCGTGAAACCCAAGCCAATCTTGCTTGCCAGCGTGTCCTTTGGCGTAGCGAACCATGAGACATTTGTCGGGGAACGCTTTGCGATACGCTTCAATTACGCGGCGTTCCGTTTCGGGCGAAGCGTAGAGTTTTGTACGAGGGTAGGTGTGCCACTCGCCCCAAAACCCAAGCAAGCCCAACTGGATAAAGGCGATGCGGGGATTCGTGTTGTACCGCTTGCCCAGCGCAGCGATCAGTCGCTCCAGGCCCGCAATCATGCGAGGATCGTCATAGTCCGGCGACTTGCCACCCCCATGTTCTTCGTAGACAGTCTCTTTCACGCCTGCCTGTCGCAACCAGTCGGGAAGACCGGATGGTTTTGAGGGGTAGTCAACATATACCCGAAAGATGATGTGCCTTCCGGTCGCCGCCTCGACGTCCCATGATTTCTCCCATTCATCAAATCGATAGTCATTCTCCGCAGGCTCAAGCTCTCGCCAGGAGATGTATTGAAACACCATCGAGTACGGTTGGTGAATCTTGCCTGCAATCGTATAGGGACACCAACCCTTGGTGGATTGTCCAGTGGGCCAGGCTTGGGCTGGGGTCGGACGACCAGTTCCTCGCCGGGGGTCTGCCCAACCAACGTCAGCATTAGCAGGAAGCTCAACAACGCCGATAGTATTCGCAGACCAGATCGCTTCATGTTCCCGAATCTTATTTTCGCTGACTGTGCTGGTGACGCCGCTTTCGACTGAACGGCGCCACTGCAGGTAATTGCTGAGGCCAGTGCAGTCGTGTGACGTGATTGTACGCTGACCAAGAGGGCAAATTGACGGCGTTCATTGGTTCCTGCTATGCCGTCTTCCTCGCGAACGCTGTCGCCATCGCCCTGCTCGGGCATTCTGCGCGGAGATTTCCCAAGAGTATCTTGCGGTGGCCGTTTGGAAGAATAGTTGCCCAACGACACTCCGGCAAAGTGTAGAGTACAGCGCATCCGCGAACACGACGCTTTGCCGCTATCGATGCCATGCCTATTCGGACTTCGCTTGCGCGGCAATCGCTTGTTCAAGGTCCTTGGTCATGGTGTCGTAGGTATCTTCGAGAACTGGCAAGAGTGACTTGGTGTCGACTCCTTCCGCGCCCGA
This sequence comes from Pirellulaceae bacterium, assembly GCA_041752355.1. Classification (GTDB taxonomy): domain Bacteria; phylum Planctomycetota; class Planctomycetia; order Pirellulales; family Pirellulaceae; genus JAEZGD01. Next base: position 20,769 of record JBGSHH010000659.1, read on the forward strand.
CTGTTCCCACCACTCTCGCGCGCGATCGACGTTGCCGGCGCGGTTCACGGCAGCGTAAGCACCCTTCATGATCCGAGCGGCGGGATCGTTGGGCTGGAACCAGTTGTCCGCCACGGCGACTGCAATACCCGCAGGTAAATCGGCCAGGGGATAGCGCTTGTTCATGCCTGCGATGCGCAGGATGAGAAAGCCGGGACCAGCTTCGACAACGACCAACACCTGGCTCCCCACCATGAGTTCGCTGCCGGATTTGAAGGTCTTCACCGCTTCATCCACGGCGTGCCAAAATTGTCCGTTGTAGTCGGTCAGCATTTTCATGCGCTCGAACTTCGCTTGATGCTCAGGCAGCTTTGGCAACGATTCAACTTTTGCGAGTTGCGCCTGGGCTTCGTCAATGTTGGCTTCGGTCAGCGCGATCCGCGCGGTCGATAGCGCTGCGGAAAGCTCTGCCACTTCTTGCATCGTGGGGAGTTTGACTGGCGCAGGCGGCGGGACAGGCGGGGGAGTTGGTTCCGGCGTCGGCTCGGGGATCGGCATTGGTTCCGGCGAAGGATCCTCCGACACCGGCATCACTTCGACCTTCTTCACCTCGACGGGCGGCTGAGGCATGGGCGTCGGTTCGGGCCGGGGCTGCGGCATGGGACGAGGCTGTGGGCGATCGGTTTTCTTTGGAGGCTGGGGCGGAGGTGGTGTTGGTTCATTGACCACGGGCGGATCGTTCTGCGCGAGTTGCTTCTCGCTGTTCACCGAATTCCAAAGCGCCATCGCCACCAGCAAAACGATCGCCGCGCCCGCCGCGCCGACCAGCATCGTTACCAATCCCACGCCTTGCGAACGGCTCGCAGCCGCTTGCGAAGCCGAAGGACCAGACACTTTTGGCCCACTCGCCTCCGCTACGGGCGAGCCCGTGGTCGTCGACGCTTCTAATGACTTGAGATTAGCACTGGCCAGGCCGCCAGGTGTGGGCATAGCGACGGAAGCGGTCGTCGCCACAGCGGTTCCCATCGCTACTGCTTTGGGAGCGGTATAAACTTGCTCGGCGACATAGGCATCTTCCGCCCCATAAGCGATGGGTGCCATCGGATCGACGGCCGCCATGGGGTCGACTTGGGGTGCCTGCGAACTTTGATAGTCCGAACGATAGCTTTCCGCTGGTGAATAGCTGGCTGGTGGTGGTGATTGCGGCGCGCCGTAACCTGCCTGCGCCGCGTAACCAGGCTGCGCAACGTAGTTTGGTTGCGCCGGATAGTAACCGTTCGGCATCTGCTGGGGATAAGCGGTCGCCATCGGCATCGCGCTCGGCAACGGCTGACCTTGCCAACCATTGCCAGGCTGCTGGCCGGGATAATTGCCAGGCTGCTGGCCGGCGTAATTCCCAGGCTGAGGGTTGGCATAGCCTACAGGCTGCGCTGGGAGCGCCTGAGGATGGACATAGGCGGAGGGTTGAGCATAAGGCGCATTGGGTTGTCCTCCGTAGCCCCAGTTTGGCGCTGGCTGTGGGTTATTGGTTGGCAACGGTGCCACCTGGGGTGCGCCGAGATGGCTGTAGTCGAAGCCCACGGACCCCAACGGCTGCGCGCTATTATTATTGGCGATGGGACTGGTCGCGTAGGAAGTCGCGGAGACATTTGCGCCGTAAGAATCTTGTGGCGTGCTACTGGATGGGACCGACGAAGGTTGCGTCGGGCCGCTCATCCC
>JBGSHH010000660.1:0-3312 GCA_041752355.1 Pirellulaceae bacterium
TCCACCGACGCCTTCGCAATGTCAACGCCTTCGACCGGTTTGTAGTAGAGCGTGGAAGTTTTAGCGTCGTGGAACCATTCGCCGGGCGCGTCGAGTTCCTCAAAGATGTTTTCCACCATGCGGTAATCTTGGTGCATTCCCATCTGGCGATTGTTTTGCCAGCCGCCTTCGTACGCGACTTCGCCGTTGGAACTCTTGCCGGTGATTCGGTAGTGGTAACCGCCCCAACTGGCACGATGCATGGCGTGAATGTAGCCGCCAGTTGGATCGGCCCAACTGGCAGCTCGTTCTTTCGAAAACGCATCCGCTGCGAATCCCTGATACGGCTCTGCTTTCTTGGCGGGGTCATAATTCGGATAGCGCGCCATCCGCTGGTTCTTGCCATCGATGAACAACTGGTCGATCGCTAGCCCGGCCGGAGTCTTGGCCTGAAATACTCCATCCTTGTACTGCGTCCAGGTGAGATCGAGTCTAGATCCTCCACTTAACACCGCCTGGCCTTCGTTTTCGGCGCGATAAAGGACCGGATGTGCGGCGCTGCCGGAATCAGCCGGTGTGAACGTCAATGTTTCGGGCAGATAATAGACCCCGTCAGCGACATGCACGGTGACCGATTCTTTTGCTGCAAAGGTTCGAGCGGCGTCACGAGCCGCCGCTAGCGATGCCAGTGGCTTATTCCTGGAAGCATCATTGGCATCATTACCTTTGGGACTCACGTAGAGATCAGCCGCAAAGCCGGCGGACTGAGTCCATAGCAGAAAGCCAAAGCACAACAGACAACTCGTCTTCATTCGAATTCTCCTTGATCGTTGTCCGTTGCGGGAAAATGTGTTCCACGTTGGCGAATAACAGGGATGTATTCTATTTGAGTTTGATTCAATTGTGGAAGGTTTTTATTCGCGTGTCCGCCCGTTGGTACGGGCCTTATCGAGGGCTGTCTCGAGTTTCTTCACGATGTCTGGATGCGCTGCGGCGACGTCGGTGATCTCTCCGGGGTCTTGGATGAGATCGTAGAGTTGATGGGTCTTTTCCTGCTTGTCGTTGGCGGTCGCAATCATCTTCCATTGGCCGGAGCAAACGGCGATGGCATTGTCCTGTGTGTCGCCTTGCACAAAGATAGCTTGGCGAGTGGTCGTCGTTGGCTTGTCCAGCAGTACAGGCAGAATGCTCATGGAGTCTTCACCGGCGTCGTTCGGGAGTTTGACCTCAAGAAGGTCGGCCGCGGTGGCGAGCATATCGGTCAAGCAAATCGTTAAATCCGAGGACGAACCCGCCGCGATCCGGCCCGGCCAGCGCGCGATGAAGGGGACGCGATGACCGCCTTCATGAGGCGAGCCTTTGCCATCGTGCCATGGTCCGTTGGTGACATGCCCCATGGCCTTGGCGTCTGCCTTGGCCGTCTTGAATTTCACCCTCACGTCACCCGCTTCGCTGGCGAGATTGAGATTGGCATTCTGGGTTCCCTTGAAATCCTTGGGCGTGGCACCGTTGTCGCTAGCAAAAATGATGAGCGTTTTGTCCGTGAGTTGGAGTTTATCCAGCGTGGCCAGAATCTCGCCCACATGCGCGTCGAGTTCCTGAATATGGTCACCGAGGAGTCCCGCCTGACTAGTGCTACGAAACGGCGCGGCCGGCGTGACATGCGTATGCGGCGCGCAGGGTGTGAAGTAGAGAAAGAAGGGGCGATCGGCATTGTCGCGGATGAAACCGGTGGCCTTGGCGGTGAGCGTGGTATCCACCTGATCCTCGACGCGGAACTGGACGACCCCTTCGGGAAAGTCGCGTCCCTGCACGACGCGAAAGGGCTCGCCCGATTTGCGGCCGACGATGTCGTGATTCTCGATGAAGATCCGGTAGGAGTCGTTGTGGTTCTGCGGCACTCCGAAGTGGTAATCAAATCCGACTTCCAGCGGCCCGGTGATGGGCAGCTTGTTCCAATCCTTGCTGTAACCCAGGTGCCACTTGCCGATGGCAGCGGAACGATATCCCTCCGCTTTGACCAGCGAAGCCAGGGTCATGCGTCCCGCTTCAAGGCGATAATCATTGCCCTTCTTGTGCAGTCGCCACGGCGAGCGGCCGGTCATCAGCCCATAGCGCGAGGGCGAGCAGACGGAGGCGGCGGCATGCGCGTCGGTGAACTTCATGCCTTCGCGTGCCAGCCGGTCAATGTTCGGCGTTTTGATTTTGGTCGCGCCATAACAGCTGACATCGCCGTAACCGAGATCATCGGCGAAGATGATGACGATGTTGGGCTTGTCAGCGGCGTAGATATCCACGCAAGCGCTGCCGAAAAGAACGAGGGCGACTTGCAACATTTGAACGATCGAACGGTTCATTTTATTGTTCCCGAGTTTTTGTCTTCCAACCTGCACGGCGGCACCCCGCGCGGCGCTATTTTGCGGACGGATTGACGAACTCTTCGCGGCTCACTTTTCCATCGCCGCTGGTGTCGAAGTACTTGAAGCGGGACTCGAGATTGTCCTGGCCCTTGAGTCCGGCCTGGTACTCGTCGAGCGTAAGGTAATTGTCGTTGTTTGTGTCCCAACGTGCGAAGGCTTTGGCGCGGACGGCGGGCGCTTTACCACCAGGCTTCTTCGCCTCGAGATTTGCCTCGCTGGCTGGTTGGCTACGACAGTCGGGACTCGGCTTTTCAGGGAGCGTGGCCTTCGAGTCGAGCGCGAGCTTCGTCAGGCGGGCGACGATTTCAGGGTGATCTTTCGCAATATCCATGGACTCGGCGCGATCGTCGGTCAGGCGATGTAATTCGACGCGTTTCGCATCGGCGGTCAGTGCAAGTTTCCAATCGCCTTCGCGCACGGCCAGTCTTGGCCACCAATCGGGCTCGGTCTTGTTCCCCAGCCATTCCCAAAAGATCGGCCGCTGGCGGGCGATGGCCTTACCCTGTAAAGCGCCAAGCAAGTTCTCACCATCGCCGTGATAATCGGCAGGAAGCGTCACGCCAGCGGCAGCGCAGAGCGTCGGCAGCAGATCGACCGCCGTGAAAGCCGTGGTGTTGTTCTTCGCGTCCGCCGGCGTGTGGCCCGGCCAACGAACGATGAAGGGCACGCGCACGCCCCCTTCAAACAAGCTCCGCTTGCGGCCGCGCAGGCCGCCAGTGTTGCCGATGCTGTAGAAGGTGTCGTAGCCAGTCACATTGCCATTGGCGTCACGCCTTTGCGGCCCGGCTTTGGCGGCGGTCGATTCTGGTCCGTTGTCGCTGGAGAATATCACGATGGTGTTGCCTTCCAGGCCTTCGGCTTTCAGTACGTCGAGGATCGCCCCAACGTCGTTGTCACCATCAGTGATGACGGC
>JBGSHH010000661.1:0-3656 GCA_041752355.1 Pirellulaceae bacterium
TTGTCCGGCGTTTTTCGTACATGGTCTTCCAAGAACTCACGACTCTTCTTCAGGAACACCATGTCGACTTCTTCAAGGTCGAAATCCGGCGCTTGCAGGCCCAGCCGATTATCATTTGCGTAGGGATGCTTGGGTAACGCCGACTTGTCGAGGAGTTCAGTTGGCGGGACGGGAATGCGATCGCCTTCGATATAGGCATAGAGAAAGTCGGTCGTCGGACAACAAGCAGTGCCGAAGAAGTGATCGAAGCCGCGATGAATCGGCGCATCGGGAATCGCGCGCGTGGCGTCAATTTGATTGACCCCTTCCATTCCCCCTTGCGTAATCCGTTTTCCTTCCCGATCGAGAAACGTCAGGCCCACATGCCACTTGCCGAACATGGCGGTCGTGTAGCCTTGGTTGCGCAGCATTTGCGGTAGCGTCAGTTGCTTGTTGGAGATCAAGCACGGTCCACCTGTGCCGACAAAGACGCCACGATAGTTGGTCCGAAACGCCATCTGTCCCGTTAAAAGACTGTAACGACTAGGCGTGCAAACGGTTGACGGCGAGTGTGCGTCGGTGAAGCGCAAGCCTTCTTTGGCAAGCCGATCGATATTCGGCGTCGCCACCTTGGCCTGATCGTTGTAGCAACCAACATCGCCGTATCCCAAGTCGTCGGCCAGGATAAACACGATGTTCGGCGGCGCTGCGTGTGTGACCGATGAAACAACAGCGTCGCCCACCAGAGACACGCATACGACGGTTAGCATGCGGAGCAATACGGTACGCAGCCTCATGATTCGCACCTCGTCTGTTCGCTGATCTCCGAAACTTCACTTCACACCTTGAAACTTAGCCTATTCGCGCGACGTCTGAAATCCGCCTAGGCAGCCAATGCGATTGCGATTACGCTCGCGACCGCTCACTCGCCGGATTTTGTTGACTTAGGGATTGCGCGTTCGTTACGCTAGTGAGTGTTTATCGCGTCGTTTGTGACTTAAGAACCATGAGACTTTACCAACATTACGCAGGGAGTGGCGTATGGCGCGCGTGGTGTGTGAATGTGGTGAATCGTTCTTGCCTTACGTCCTCAATGATGTGCCGCGCACGGCATGTCCCTTCTGTCGGCGACCCATTTCTGTCGATCAAAGTGGCAAACCCAGCGACACCAAACCCGCTCCGCCACCTCCTCTCCGGCAACGCGCATCGACATCGGCCAGGCCCAGTGTCGCAGCCTACGGATATTCCACACCGGCGGCGAAAGCTAAGGCAATTGCCGTGCAAGTGGAAGAGGCACGCGTGCAAGCGAATGGGCCTGCCAGATTTATTAGCCTCGACGCGATCGAACAAGCTGCAGTACAACTGAAAACCTTTGTGACCCGGGAGAAGCAAAAGCGAACACACCCGCTGCAGTGTCCGCAAGGCTTCGCCTGCATTCCGAGCCAGTGTTCGCGCGCCATTCGATGTGGCGCGCTACCAAGCACTGGAGCTAGCGCCTGGTTTGTTTGGGGTTGGACACTCGGCGCGATGGGCGGTGTCGCGGCATTTTTCGCCATCGTGATGACGATTCTGTACTTCGTCGAGCGCGCCAACATCAATCAGGCGCGGGCACCGAACTACTTATTACTGGCTGCGATTGTGGTAAGTCATATACTAGTGGCCGGGTTAATTGGGTTTTCCATTGCCTCCTGGTTCCGTCATTGCCGGATGCGACATCTGCGCGCGTTGGCGGAAGCGACCCAGCAATTGGGCCTGACTTTTCTGCCACTGGTCCGCGTGCCGGAACCCATGGCCAGCATGGCTTTCCCCGTGATTCGCCCGAGCGCGGCCGTGGGTATTTGGGGCAATACCGATCCGGGTCGAGTCGAACTTGCTGGCAGCGGCTTGCTGGCAGGCAACGAAGTGCATCTAGCGCACTTTCATTTTCACTACGACCCGCGCGATCATACACCCATGGGTAGCTTCCTCAAAGTTGCACAAGCGATTGCCAAGCCAGGTATGGCATTCCAACGGCAAGAAACCTGGCGTTTAGCGATTCTGGCAATGTTCGGCGAAACAATCGCGCGGACGCCCGACTTTCTAATCATTCCCAACACGCGCGACGTGGAAGCGCTGTACGTCAAGCGGCAATTTTCCTCACGCGTGGTCACGCTCACCGATTGTCGTGATCGCTATCTCATGGCCATGCCGGATGCCAGCCATGGTAAAGTGTTGAGTCGCGAACTAATCGAATTGCTGGCGAAGTCGCCGGGCTGGTCGATTCAACTCGTCGGTGGGCGGCTGATGGTTTGGAAAGGCGTTCGACATTCCAAGCTACCTCATCAACTTCCGAAATCGACGGATGACATCATCGAGCTGCTGCAGTTCGCCAGCTATGTCCGTCAATTACTGATCCGACAATCGCTTGTCAGTTAGCACACTCCCATCCATCCGGTGAACCCATGAAGAACCTGCTGGCCATCACACTCTGCATCGCATGTTCACCTTCGCTGATCGTGGCCGCCGAGCCGCAACCTGCGAGTTCTAATGTGCGTGGGGCGTCGTATCCGCGCGTGCATGACGACTTGCGCGTGACGTTTCAGCTCCCAGCGCCCCAGGCGAAACAAGTGCAATTGCAGCCCGGTGGTGACGACAATGGCCTGGGCAAAGGGCCACTGGAAATGCAGCGTGACGCCAACGGTACCTGGAGTATCACCACCTCCCCCGCAGTGCCGGGCTTTCACTACTATTGGTTCCTGGTCGATGGCGTGAAGGTCAACGATCCCGGCAGCGAGACATTCTTCGGCTGGGGAAGACAAACCAGCGGCATCGAAATTCCGGACGCCCATGGCGACTTCTACACTCGGCAAGAGGTTCCCGCCGGTGCCGTGCGCGCCTTCTGGTATCGCTCGCAAATCACCGGCCAGTGGCGGCGCGCGTTCGTATACACGCCCCCTGGCTATGACAAACACCCTGACCAGCGTTATGGGGTGCTGTACCTGCAACACGGCGCTGGCGAGGACGAGCGCGGCTGGAGCACGCAAGGCCGCGCGCAATGCATCCTCGACAATCTAATCGCCGCTAGCAAAGCGAAGCCGATGATCGTCGTCATGGATTGCGGCTATGCCGAACGAGTCGGCGCAACCGACAAGATAAACGCATTTGGCGAGGTGGTGATCGACGAGTTGATTCCCAAGATCGACAAATCGTTTCGCACGCGCGCCGATCGCGAGCATCGCGCCATGGCGGGACTCTCGATGGGGAGCATGCAAACGCTGCAAATCACCCTGACTCATTTGGATACGTTCGCCTACATCGGCGGCTTTAGCGGACCTAGTCGCGACTTCGACGCGCAAACCTCGTACCACGGCGCGTTCCAAAACGCGGACGAATTCAATCGCCGCGTGCGGCTCTTCTGGATTGGTGCGGGCACAGGCGAAGAGCGGATCCTGAAATCGGTGCGATCGATGCACGACGCGCTCGAGCGCGCCGGCATCAAGCATGTCTACGTCGAATCGCCCGGCACGGCGCACGAATGGCAAACCTGGCGTCGCGCGCTGCACGACTTCGCGCCACGCCTGTTCCAAGACAATTGAACGATCTTTATGTTCGTGCTGCTGCGCGCGTGGCGATTCCATACGCCAGCGACACGACGCCTAGCAAGAACAACAACATGCCTAACCAGGGCAGAAACAGCA
>JBGSHH010000662.1:0-4280 GCA_041752355.1 Pirellulaceae bacterium
TTGATCGTTCCAGCCGGACAGCAGCGACAGCACAAGCGTCACACAAATCAGCGAAAGGCCGCCCGTCTGAAGCTGCCTGCGGACAGTGACGTCGAAGGACGTGCGGCGATTGCGATCGACATACAACCAGCACACCGCGCCGACAAGCCCGATGGCCAGCAGGCTCCAGCCACCGACGAGCACGTGAAAACTAAACCACACATAGGTGGCGTCATAGGTTCGCAATGACGCCGCGATCACAGGCACTGTGGCGATTGATAACAGCATCGTCAGGCTCGGAAGTTCGCGTCGCGCGTGCTGCCAGCCGTACCATACGATCGCGACCGTTCCCATTGCAATCGCTACGAAACTCAAACGGTCCCCCAACGCTGCCGCAAGTTCCAGTTCTTCGCCAGCTGGCCTCAGGAGCACAATCGCGGTGCACCAGACACCAAGTCCCAGCAGCGACATCAGAGCGCAAGCCAGTTGCACAGTGAGGAGTGGATGAGCCGTTCCGGTGAAGAAGGCGTCGTCGGGATTCGGCGCTGTTCGCGAGGTCAACCACGGCTGCAATCCCAGCCACAGCAGCGTGAAGGACGTCAGGCCGATCGCATTGTAAATTAACACGCTCGCCCAGAGCGTGAGCGTGAATGACCCGCCCGTCGTCAGTACCGGCATCACGCAGGCGAGTGTCACGACGAACTGCCATATCAACGATCCAGCGGTCGCAAAAGCTGGCTGCCGTTCACGCAGCGCGATGGCCAGAGAGACCAACACCAATACCGCCAACGGGACGCCGTAGGAAAGACTCCACCCGAGATTGTGAAAGAACGTTTCCGGCCTGGGGCCATGCGGCACGATACCTTGCGCCGCTAAAGAACAGGCGGTGAACGTGAGCCCGATCACCGGCAGTGCGGCGCGCAGCGTCACGATGCCGATGCAGACCGCCGTGGAATACTCTGGCAAATCACCACGTACTAAGCCAGGCAAAGCGAAAATCGCTCGGTGTATGTACTGCCGCATGCAAATGATCGAAATAGCGATCGCGCAATAGCCCGCCAACGACCAACGCAACATCGAAGCACTCGCCAACTCGGCATTCGCGTCAATGGCCAGAAGCATACACGGCGTGATACCCAGCAAGACCAGTCCACAAATCGCCGCCAGAGAGAGCCGTTCCCACAACGACGCCAACAACGCCACAACGACTAAACTCCACGCCAGCCATACCATGGGCGATGAAGCGAAGGCGAGCGCCAGATCGATCTTCGGCGCGAGATCGAAGGTTTTCGTGGCGAGCTCGGCGTCGATATGCGTCCACGCCGCCAAGCCCGGCACGGTGAGTATCGTCATCACCAGACAGGCGAGCAGTACTTGATCGACAGCGGGCCAAGGTGGATTGATGAGTGTTTGCAGTGAGGGAAATCGTTCCGTACCGCGTCGAGCGATCGCCCAGAGTCCGCACCACACGGCGAGCACGCCGCTCACGATATAGATCGTGCGGGCGTCGAGTTGCGCGATTGTCCACCAGTCCTGAGATTGGCAAAACGCCGTCGCGGCGTAGATCAATGCCAGCGACAAGAACGCCTGAGCGATGCTCACTAGTTCTGGGAGTTTGTGAACGATAGCGGCGATCACCCACACCAATGCCACGGCGAAGACATAGCCAGCATGACGCGCGAAGAGTTCATCACGTACCGCCACGGCGAACCAAGTGGCGAGCACGGAAGCGACCACGCCAGCTTGCGCCAGCGGTTCGATCAATTCGCCTCGCCCAAGTTCTCTGTCGCGTCGCAACCACCAGGTAACGAAGGCCGCAATGGCCAAGACGTTAGCGTGGCAGAGCACCGCCAACAGCACAGGGCGATCGATCAGTAGTTCATGAGCGCGCAGATACGTGATGATTGGCTCGTTGAAAGCGAGGGCGTGGACGATGGCGACTAATGAAATCGCCGCCGCGCTCCAAGTCAGTGCCTTCAGCGGCCGCGCAAAGGTCGCCACAAACAGCACCAACGCATAGAACGCAAACAGCGGCGTCGCCACGTAGCCATCGCGACCATGCAAGAATCCGGCATGCGCCGCGATGAAGAGACTCAGCACTGCCAGTCCCGCAGCGCTGAAGATGTAATACAAGGCTTGTTGTCGCTGGTTGCGGTACCAACATCCGCCTGCCGCCGCAACCGTGACCAATGCCAAAGCAGTGAGCACGACGGCGCTACGGCCCATCCACCAGGTTTGTGCGATCTGCCAACTCAGTTCGAACGAGCCGACTTCCGTAAGATTCCCTTGCCACCAATGGAAGCCAATTAGACTCACCAACGCCGCACAGGCCACAGCAGGAATGTGCAGTGCAGGCAAGCGACCAAGCATTGCCTGGGCGGTCAGTGTGGCGAAGCAAAGCGAACCGACAATTACAAGTTGTTCGGGAGATGGCCACGCCAACAAGACGGAGCCAAGCATCGCCACGCCGCCGAAAATCGCGAGCGCCGTACCAGTGGTCGCGATGGCAGCCAGATTCTTTGCGCGAGTTCGCTCGGCAACGAAGAGGCCAACGGCAACCAACATGGCTGAAAATAATGCGAACAGCGGTGCCAGATCGGCCAGTGCTTGCCAATGGTGTTCGGCCTTGGAAATGATCAACAGCAATGGCATGAGTAGCGCAAAACTGCCCAATCCCAGCGGAAACAGCAATTCGGCCGCGCGGTGATAAGAGATTGCGCGCCAATGCCGGCCGCGCCAGAGCGTGAGCATCATCGCGACGATCACGCTGGCTACGGGGACAGAACCGAGCAGCACCGTTTGCCACGGAGTGGGCTGATCCGGCATCGCGCGATGGATGAAAAGTTGACTCGCCGAGGCTCCCATCACCGCCAGGGCCGTCGGCAACCAACGTTTATCGAGCAACGCCCGCGCGCCGGTGTAACAAATGGCGCTATACGACACGAGGCCAATGCTGATCGCCGCGAGATAGGTCAAACTGGTCACGGAGAGTTGCTGCGTTTCATCACCAGAGATGACAATTGCTGCCAAGAAGTTAAGTGGCACGAGCAACTGCACGATCAGCAGCACGCCGCGACTGGTCGAGCGCAAGTTCCAACGTTTAAGCGTGTAGAGTCCCGCTGCGTGAATCGCCGCAGTGCCGAGTAGAAAGAGCAGGGCGGGAAAGTAGGGAATCCAATCGCGCAACGTGGCGCGCAAACTAATCACCAGCCCCGCAGCGCTGCCGACGATTAGCAGACCACTGACAAGTTCGCCCCAGCGAATATTGCGTTCCTGCATGAACGACGCCAACACGTCCGCCAGTGCTCTCTTGGCGACCGGCGCCACGACGGTGCGCGGCAGTTGGGCTGGCGTGGGGGAATCGGTGCGATCCAGGGGATGGATAGGTGGTGCCGAAGTCGCTGGTTGTTGGAGCGAAGGTCGCGCGTTGGCTTTCCGCACGGGGAGTTCGATCACTTCTGCTATGACGATGTCCGGCTGCTCGACGGGCATGGTGGTTGTCGATGCGGCGACTGATGACTCGGTAACGGGTGGAGCAAGGGGCGCACGACCCGCGAGTCGCTCCAAATCGAGCTTGCAGACCGCTTGCAGGCGTTGATGCTCTTCATCGGAGAGGATGCCGCGCCGCCACAGGCGTTCGAGTTGTTTCAGCGTGCTGTTGATTTCCTCGCGCAGGCTCCGATAAGCGGTGATCGGCTCTATGGCACCACAATAGCGACACCGTCCCGCCACCACGCCGGTCTTAGAACCGCAGCTGCGGCAAGGCATGGTATCGCCGCTGGCGACCTGTGCTTGGATTGAAGACTTCGTGTCCGAGTCGCCGAAGATTGCCTTGCCGATGGCTGCCCCAAGCAACCACAGTCCATGCCCCAAGACCGCAACCACGAGCAGAATCGAAATCAGCCCCAAGATTCCGCAAAATAGTTCGGTCATGGGGAATTTCCTCGGTGAGGAGACAGCGGGCCAGGGGTATTTCCTCGTGCTTAAGCCCGCTTACCAGGCCAAAGAGGGCGCGCCACCAGCCAAAACAGAGACCCTAGCGTCAGCAAGCTTATTCCCGCCACGAGGAAGACTGCAATGACAAAGGGAGAAATATCGCCCAGCCATCGCCACCATGGACTGACGGCATAGAATTGAGTGCTGAGATAGGTGGACTGAGCCGGATCAATAACCTGCCACGCCTCGCACGCTTCCGCCGCCTCACGCACCAAACGCGCCTGCCGGTCCTTTGGCGATTCCTCGTTCGGTGCCAACATCAGGAGTAGGAGGAATATCGTGGACAAAATAGTACGTATCACGCT
>JBGSHH010000663.1:0-2910 GCA_041752355.1 Pirellulaceae bacterium
ACACGTTGGTTATCGAGATGGCGTTTGGACGTTCGAACCAGCCGGAACACTCGCCGCGCAAAATATCGAAGGCCACGACGTAAGTCCTTGCGTTGTCGATTTCGACGGCGATGGCGTGTTTGACTTCCTCGGAGGCGCGGAGGATGGAAGGTTCTATTTCCTACGGAATCCTCGTGGCAAAAATGCGGATGCCACACCTTAGGCGATTGAGCTACACAAGTTTATGGTGTTGGCTGATCGCGATGTTCTTCGGCGGTGCCTATTGCAGCGCACAAGAAAAGCCATCGTTGCAGTGGCAACCGTGGCCCGCACTGCCGGATCAACATGGCCTGGCGGGCGCATTCGCAGGTGTGCATAACGATCGCATCCTCGTTGCCGGCGGCGCGAACTTTCCCGAGAAGATGCCGTGGGAAGGGGGTGTCAAAGTGTGGCATGACGGTGTCATGGCATGGGATGCAAGCCGCAAAGCTTGGCAATCCGCGGGCGCATTGCCTCGCCCGCTCGCCTATGGTGTTTCCATTAGCACGCCTGAGGGCTTGATCTGTATTGGCGGCAGCGACGCCACTGGGCACTACCAAGATGTCTTTCGCCTATCAATGGCTGGCGAACAACTCACGAGCACATCGCTGCCGTCTTTGCCTAAACCAATCGCCAACACTTGTGGAGCGTTGCTCGGCAATACCATTTACGTAGCTGGCGGACTGGAGTCGTCGGGCGCAACGTCAACACTGGGGACATTCGTGGCGCTGGACCTCACGAATATCGAGCAAGGCTGGCATGAACTTGCAAGCTGGCCAGGACCTCCCCGCATGCTGGCAATGGCTGCGACACTCAACGGCGAATTCTATCTCATCGGCGGTACAGACCTCATTGCCAACGCCGACGACTCGCCACAACGTCGCTACTTGAACGACGCCTACTGCTATCGTCCTGGCTCAGGCTGGCGACGGATTGCGGACTTGCCTCACGCGATTGTCGCTGCGCCATCGCCTGCTCCTGTTTTGAGAGATCAACGATTGCTTGTGATAGGTGGCGATTATGGAACGCATATTGGCTTTCAGCCGCCCCAGAATCATCCTGGATTTTCCCGAGATATATTGGCTTATGATCGCGTCGCGAATCGTTGGGAAAAGATCGGCGAAACGCCAGCGCCGCGCGTCACCGCGCCGGTGGTACAATGGCAACACCAATGGCTAATTGTGAGTGGTGAAATGCGCCCCGGTGTGCGCTCACCTGAGGTCTGGAGCGTGGTGGACAGTGCGACTGTGGCCAACGCAGAACCAGCATGGAGCTTCACCATACTCAATTGGCCAGTGGTGGCCGTCGCGGTTGGCGGCATTCTGATACTCTTGTTTTTCGTGAGCGTCGCCTGCGCGAAATGGTTCGGCAACAATGATTCAAGGAAGCGACAATGAAAACTTCGTTGCACGGCTTAATTGCCGCGACGCATACGCCTTTTCACAGTGATGGCACGCTGAATCTCGCGGTCGTCGAACAACAGGCGACATTTCTTGCACAGCGTGGTGTCGGCACCGTCTTCATCGGCGGCAGTACCGGCGAGAGTCACTCGTTGTCACTCAACGAGCGGCTGGCGCTCGCTGAGCGTTGGCTGAACGTCGTTCGTGGAGCCGCGTTGAAAGTGGTCGTGCATGTTGGCTCCAACTGTATCGTTGATGCCAAAGCTCTCGCCAAGCAAGCTGAGGAACTCGGCGCGCTCGCCATTTCGGCACTCGCCCCCAGCTATTTCAAACCACGAACACTAAACGACCTTATCGCCTGCGTTGCTGAGATTGCCGCCGCCGCGCCGCAATCGCCATTCTACTTCTATGACATTCCCTCCATGACCGGTGTGAATTTCTCGATGCCGGAGTTTCTATCCGTCGCAAGCGAACGGATTCCCACGTTGGCGGGCATTAAATTCACTAATCCCGACTTGATGTCGTATCAACTCTGCCTGCGCGTGAGCAATCGACGCTATGACATTCCCTGGGGCTGCGATGAATACATGCTGACAGCGCTGGCGCTCGGCGCGCAAGGAGCCGTCGGCAGCAGCTATAACTTCGCCGCCCCGATTTATCAACGACTCTGGCAGGCGTTCTCGCGCGGCGATCTCGATACCGCTCGCGAAGAGCAGTTTCGCAGCGTGCAACTCATCCAATTGCTAGGCAGCCAGGGCTATATGGGTGCCGCCAAGAGTGTCATGAAAATGCTTGGGGTGGACGTTGGCCCGCCGCGACGTCCCAACACCGCGCTTTCACATGAACAAGTCCATCAACTGCGGCACCAACTGGAAACGCTCGGCTTTTTTGATTGGGTGTCGATACAATAAGCTTCTTTAGTCGCCCCCTTCGCCGGCTTAGTTCGCACGGGTTGTGTTGCGTTTCGAGGCCTTCTTCCCTTATACTCATAAATGGCGATTGATATTAGAAACGGTGATTGGACAAGGCGAAAACATGGCAGGTTGGGGGACATTACGACGCATCGCGGTCTGGCTATGGGCGGCATTCGTTTGCTGCGCGCCCGTGTCGTTGGCGACAGGTGCGGAATTGTCGGCTCCGAGCTTTGAACTAGACGTCCTACCGATCTTAACGGCCAACGGTTGCAATCAGGGGGCCTGTCACGGTAAGGCGCGGGGACAAAACGGCTTTCAGCTTTCGTTGCTAGGCTTCGATGCCGAGTTCGACCACGCCGCCATCGCCGTACAATCACGCGGCCGTCGCGTTTCGCTTGCCTCACCCCAGCGCAGTTTACTGCTTTTGAAGGCTTCGGCGCAAGTTCCTCATGGTGGCGGCATGCGCATCGATCGCGATGGCGACGACTTTCAAGTCTTGCTGCAGTGGATCGAACACGGCACACCGCGACGCATCGCAGGCGAATCGACGCTGGCCCGCATCGAACTTACGCCCTCGT
>JBGSHH010000664.1:0-17819 GCA_041752355.1 Pirellulaceae bacterium
ACTTGGGGCGATGCATGGCTCCCTCCGTGGATGTTGACTGTTGCAAGCAACAGTCTGCGGAAGAGCCATGCATTCTCAAATATCAAAAAGTGGGAAGTACTGAGGAATGTCTGCCCCACCTGTGCTACGAAAGCAGCGCCGCCAAGAGTGTCTCCGCGTACTCGCCGACATCCTTGAGCACCTCGGCACGCGGCTTGTTGCCGGCTTCGGCGATGCGGCGAACGATGGCGGAGCCCACGATCAGGCCATCGGCAACCGGCGCGAGCAACTTGACATGCTCCGGCTGGCTGATGCCAAAACCAATGCAGATCGGCAGCGGCGTTTGCTCACGCAACCAAGAGACATTGTCGAGCAACTCCGGTGGCAACTTCGTGCGTTCGCCGGTGATGCCTGTGACGGAGACGTAGTAGAGAAAACCGCTGGAGGAGTTCGCAATCCGCACGGCGCGCTCGCGCGGCGTGGTGGGCGTGACGAGTTGTATCAAGGAGAAGTCTTCCTTCCGACAAATCGCGGCCAGTTCGTCGGCTTCTTCCACCAACAGATCAGGCACGATCGCGCCGGATACACCGGCCGCCTTGGCATCGGCGACATAGCGCGCCAGGCCGTGGCGATAGATGATGGCGTAGCTCACCATCGTCACGCGCGGCATCGTAACTTGCTTGCCAATACTCGCGAGCGCTTGCAGAATGCCGGCGAGTTTGATCTTTTTGTTAAGGGCCCGGGTGTAGGAGGCTTGAATGACCGGCCCATCGGCGATCGGGTCGCTGTAGGGGATACCGACTTCGCACAAATGACATCCGCGCGCCGCGAGTTCCTGAATGAGCGCCGCCGTGAACTCCAAATCGGGATCGCCTGCGGTGATGAACGGCATGAATGCCTTTTGCTTGGCGGCGCGAAGTTGGGCGAAAAGTTGATCGATAGCGGACATGAAACAGCTCAATTGTTGATGGGCCAACGTATCATTGGTGTGCTGCGCACACCCTACGGATGAATCGTCTCGTTGGGTGTGCGCAGCACACCAGCCAGCAAAAACTACAAGCCCGCTAGTTTCGCACAGGCGACTGCCTTTCGACAGGGGGGAAATCCCACTGACAGCTACGGCACGACGCCTGTTTCCACGCTATAATCTCGGCATGAAATCACTAACTATCTCCCTCAGCCTGTTACTGCTGCCGTTGGTCGCGTTTGCCGCCGATCCGATGAGCAGTGTGAAAAGCACGATGAAATTCAACTATCCCGCCGCCCGTCGTGGCGTCAAGGTCGATGAGTACCACGGCACGCAAGTCGCCGATCCCTATCGTTGGCTCGAAGAACCCGATAGCCCCGAGACGCGCGCTTGGGTGACCGCCGAGAACATCGTTACCGATGCCTTCTTGGAAGCGATTCCGCAGCGCAAATCGATTCGCGAGCGACTCGAAAAGCTCTGGAACTACGAACGCTTTGGCATGCCAAGCAAACGAGGCGAAAACTATTTCTATTCCCGCAACGACGGCTTGCAGAACCAATCGGTGCTGTATGTCACGCAGTCGCTGGCTGGCGACGCACGGATGTTGCTCGATCCCAACAAGCTTTCTAAAGATGGCACAGTCGCACTCACCAGCACGCGTGCCAGCGACGACGGCAAATACCTCGCCTATGGTTTGGCGTCAGCGGGATCGGATTGGCAAGAATGGAAAGTGCTCGATGTCGCCACAGGCGAAGATACCGGCGATCACTTGCGTTGGGTGAAGTTCTCCGGCGTCTCATGGCTCAAGGATGGCAGTGGATTTTTCTATAGCCGCTATGACGAACCCAAAACAGGCCAAGCGTTCACCGCCGCCAATTTCTATCAAAAACTTTTCTTCCACAAACTGGGCACACCGCAAAGCGAAGATCAACTCATCTACAAGCGGGACGATCAAAAAGAATGGGGCTTCGGCGGGCATGTCACCGACGATGGCAAGTACTTGCTCATCAACGTTTGGCGCAGCACCGAACCCAAGAACCTGTTGTTCTACAAGGAACTCGACAAGCCAGACGCGCCGATCGTTGAACTCATCAATACGTGGGAAGCGGAGTTCGATTATGTCGGCAATGAAGGGACGAAGTTCTGGATCTCGACCGATCTCGACGCTCCGCACCGTCGCGTCATCGCCATTGATCTCGCGAAACCGCAGCGCGACGCCTGGCAAGAAGTGATTCCCGAAGCGGCCGACACGCTGACCGGCGTAGGCCTGGTGGGCGATCGCTTTATTTGCCATTACCTGCACAACGTGCAATCGCAAGTCAAGCTGTGCAAACTCGATGGCACGCCGGATGGCGAAATCAAACTCCCCGGCGAAGGCACAGCAGGCGGGTTCGGCGGCGAGCGCGAGGATCGTGAGACGTTCTTCTACTTCACCAACATGACGACCCCCACGACGATCTTTCGCTACGACTTCGACCAGCGCGACAGTACGGTCTTTCGCCGTCCGAAACTCGATTTCGAGGGCGCGAAATACACCGTCAAACAAATCCTTTACGCCAGCAAAGATGGCACGAAGATTCCGCTCACCATCGCGCATCGCAAGGATCTAAAGCTCGATGGTAGCCATCCGACGATTCTGTATGGCTACGGCGGATTCAATGCTTCGACCACGCCTGGGTTTACGCCTGCCACGGCGACGTGGCTCGATTTGGGTGGTATTTATGCCGTTGCGAATCTGCGCGGTGGTGGTGAGTTTGGCCGTGCCTGGCATGAGGCAGGCATGCTCGACAAAAAGCAAAACGTCTTCGACGATTTCATCGCCGCCGCCGAGTGGTTGATCGCCGAGAAGTATACGTCGCGCGAGAAACTCGCCATCAGCGGCAGGTCCAATGGTGGTCTGCTCGTCGGTGCTTGTATGACGCAGCGACCGGAACTGTTCGGCGCGGCGCTCCCCGGTGTTGGCGTACTCGACATGCTCCGGTATCACAAGTTCACCATCGGCCGTGCCTGGGCCGGCGAATATGGTTCGTCCGATGATGCCGCGCAGTTCAAGACACTGCTCGCCTATTCACCGCTGCACAACATCAAAGTGGGCACGCACTATCCTCCTACGCTCATCACGACGGCCGATCACGATGATCGCGTCGTGCCTGCGCACAGTTACAAATTCGCCGCCGAGTTGCAGCAAGCGCAAGGTGGCCCCGCGCCGATTCTCATTCGCATCGACACCTCCGCCGGCCACGGTGCCGGCAAGCCGACGCAAAAGATGATCGACGAAACGGCAGATACGTTCTCGTTTTTGGTGAAAGTGCTCGGGGTGAAGTGATCCTTAAGACATGCGGCATAGAGCAAAGACGCAATTTACACACCTTCGGTCAACACAGTAATAGCTCGTTCAGCGGCCGACGTCACCTCTGGAAACCGAGTGTTCGACGCGACGGATTTCAGTAAAGGAACCGCAACCATTGCGGGCGGGCCAATCTTTGCGAACGCGGTACATAGGGCCTCACAGTCGCCGCCGTCAAAAGTGTTTTCATCTTCCATGTCGACTTGGTATTTCAGCGAGATCATAAACGGCGGAACAAGCCAATCGGGATTTAAAATGGAATCGTAGCTTGCGAGTTCGCAAGCCAAACCCGTCGTGACTTCCCAATCCTCAAAGCCACGCAGCAGATCGAGAGTCATATCTTCGATCACAAAGAGCCAACGATCGAGCGTCTGCTTATCGTCATCGGAAATGAAGTGTCGCCCGTGGAACATCGGTTCCCGCGGACCCTTCGTCCACAATCTGGCACTGCGAGTAAGCTCCCAGATAGAGTGTACTAAGTCACGTTCCACTGCCTGAGCATTTAGGAGCGGAGCCGCGAAGTATATGGCTTTGACAATGTCCGAAAAGTGAGCTTTTTGGAGACTTGTGTAGGGCCGAAGGCTACCGAGCAGCGTGTCGGACATGCTCCCAAGTTCGCCATTGTGCTTGCGCAAGACTTGAATTGCGTCGTTGGTGTTCATCGCTTTTTTTGATTCACAAAGCTGAAATGACAATCAATCATCATGGTTGCCAGAGACGTTTTTCACACAAATCGCATTCTAAAGCCAACATCGAAGTTGGCCGACAACGTCGGATAGGCGTCCCGCCTGCCGCTTCGCTCTTTACTTTTCCGGTTGGGTTGCCTGTCCGCCAAGAGCGGTGACCAAGTTCTCGGCAAGTAGTCGTATGGTCGCATAGTCCTCGGGAGTGTTACAGTGTCACCGAAGGCGGAACTCGGGCAACCAATACATGAAACGGGCGGCCATTAATCCACACATCCCAAGTCCGGCCTTTTCGCGTGCGCACAATCGACTCCGATACGGCGGCCAGAACGGCGTCGATCGTAATCAGGGTTTTCTTGTCGTCCGCTTCAAGCAACACCTCACATGTTGGTCCCACTAAAGTCACTCCCTATCGAGGTCCGACGTTAGCGCCTCCCTCTCAACTGTATTTAAGTCAAAGCTCAAACCACGAAACCGCATCGGACATCCGTCGGTGCAAGAGGAACTCCGTAGCAATTGAAAGTGCGGTGGAAAACGGCACGATGAACTCGTTAGGACTCTCTTCGCCGGTCGTAGGGTCGCATCCTTCAAACACGAGCGTCGTCATTTCATCGACTGGCAATCCCTCCCCACCGAGACATTGAAATCCAGGGTGGCCATTGTGGGGAAAGAAATGCACATCGGCGAAATCTCCGGTGACGCGAATGCCCAGGCAGGGATATTCCTGATCGCCGTGTGACAACCAAAACATTCCGCCGCCTCGCGAGTCACGCATCGCAAGCACCAGTTTAAGACTCGGCAGGTCTTCTACCTGCCAACGGTGATGATTACCAGCAATTCTCAAGTCGCGAAATTCCAATAGAATGGAATGGACAGAAAGCCATCCAGCAACCATTTGGTTTTGGCCGCGGATGAACACGGATGACACGGATGACACGGATACCGAGAGGAATCGGGGAATATGACTGCGGTGAAACCATCATTGTCCGTACTTGAATATTCTACACTCTTTCTGCCTTGATCCGTGTCATCCGTGTTCATCCGCGGCCAAATCTTCCTTTAAGACTTTCGCACCATGCCGTGGACCCACAAATGGTGCGGCTCGTGGAACTCGCCACACCCTACTTTTCGTTCACGCTCGACACTTGCGCGCAAACTGCCTAAACTTAATCGGCCTGCTTCCCACCCTTGCCTCCTGCCAGTTGTGACCGCGCATGATCGATCCCGACCGTTTAGTGGCGGCTTACGAAACGGTGCGCGTCGATCTACTCGACGAACGCGCGGTGGCGGGGCATTGGATTGGGGAACTTTCCACCTCGGCTCTGTCCACTGCAACCGCCGTCAGTGCGCTGTCCATCGTGCTGCGGGAAGCCAGCGCCGCAGGAGCCGATTCCACGCAAGTGATCGCGCTGGCAGGCTCGCCGGAACGCTTGAGCGGATTGATTGCGCGGGGCGTGCAATACCTGGTGACGCATCAAAACGCCGATGGGGGCTGGGGCGACACCGACAAGAGCCACAGCAATATCGCCACCACCATGCTGGGCGTCGCGGCACTGCATTTGGCCGGTGTCGCAGGCGAGCATGTCGCAGTGCTCGACCGGGCGGAAAAATACATCGCCAGCAAAGGCGGCATTCCCGGATTGCGGAAGCGTTACGGCGTCGACAAGACGTTTGCTGTGCCGATTCTCACCAACTACGCCTTGGCGGGCCTGGTGGATTGGGACGAAGTTTCGCCGCTGCCGTTTGAATTGGCCTGTGTGCCGCAATCGGTCTATCGATTCGTGCGGATGCCGGTGGTGAGCTACGCCATCCCGGCGCTGGTGGCTATCGGTCAGGCGAGACACGTTTCGCGACCATCTTGGAATCCGCTCCTGCGCGGGCTGCGCTCGATGGCTGTCCAGCCGAGTTTGAAAGTCCTGCGTCGCATGCAGCCCGTCAGCGGTGGCTACTTGGAAGCGGTGCCCCTGACGAGCTTCGTGGTGATGAGTCTGGCCGCGACCGGGCGTGTGGCACATGATGTTTGTCGGCACGGCGTGCGATTCTTAATCGATTCGGTGCGCGCGGATGGCAGTTGGCCAATCGATACCAATCTCGCGACCTGGAACACGACGCTGGCGATCAACGCGTTGGCCGCCAGTGGCGAAGACGTGGCCGATCTCGATTGCTTGCCTTGGCTATTGTCGTGTCAGCAACAAGAGCGGCACCCCTTCACCGGTGCCGAGCCTGGGGGCTGGGGCTGGACCGATCTGAGCGGTTCGGTACCGGATGCCGACGATACACCGGGAGCGTTACTAGCGCTCGCGGCGTGGCGGGAAGCGGTGTCGTGTGCGCGGCGCGATCTGCCAGTTATCGAGGAAGCCGCCCACAATGGCTTGCGTTGGCTGTTGAATTTACAGAATCGCGATGGGGGTTGGCCGACGTTTTGTCGGGGCTGGGGGAAGTTGCCGTTCGATCGCAGCGGTGCCGATCTCACAGCGCACGCCTTGCGAGCGCTATTGGCGTGGAAGTCCCACTTGCCTGCCGGGCGGGTCGATCGGGCGATCGCACAGGGCTTTCGCTTTTTGGAGCGGAAGCAGAATGCCGATGGGAGTTGGATGCCACTCTGGTTTGGCAACCAAGATCGCCCCGACGAAGAGAACCCTATCTACGGAACCGGCAAAGTCTTACTGGTTTATCGTGATTATCAGCAACTTTCCTCGCCAACCGCGAAACGAGCCGCCGCCAGGTTGGTTCAAGAACAAGGGGCGGATGGTTCGTGGGGGAGTGGCGTGGGACTGTGCGAATCAGGCACAACCGGAAGTTTCGAGGAGACCTCGATCGCCGTCGAAGCGCTGTTAGCATTGATCCATGAGGAACCGGCGCAAACTGCTGTCCACAAAGGACTTGAGTGGCTGATGCGGGGAGTGGAAGCCGATCTTCATCGAAAGAGTTCGCCAATTGGCTTCTACTTTGCTAAACTGTGGTATTACGAGACACTTTATCCGCTCACCTTTACCGCTTCCGCGCTCGGTCAGGCAGCTTTGCAATTGGTGCCGCTAGCGCAACGGAAGACCGAGATCGCTCCCTTGCGACTTCGCCACGCCTGAGTTACACACCTATCGACCTCTCCTCCGTGCTACGAGGGACCGACCTTGGCCACCGTATCCATGTCGCAACAAACGTCGGAATCCGAATTGCCCGTCGGAACCGAACGTAAATCTCGTCGCCGTCAAACGTCGCATTTGAAAGTCGTGCCGGAGCCGCGCGCGTTGCGCGACGCGCTGCAGGCGACCTGTCGCGAGGTTTCGTCGAAGTTGGATAAGTCCCGTCCGCTCAGCAAGGACGAGATGGAACAAGTCTGCCGCCGGATTCTCACCGAAGGCAATCATCCCGAAGGCTATTTGGGTTGGATGATGGTGGTGCTGGCGAGCACTTTCTGGCAAGACCAGGTCGCTTCGGTTCCCCCGTCGCGGCGTTTGTTTCTGCTGCCCCATTGCTTGAAACATGCAGAGGGATGTCCGGCGGACTACGATGAATTTGGTTTGGACTGCAAGAAGTGCGGCGCGTGCAGCATTGCCGACTTTCGCGCCATCGCCGAGAGCATGGGCTACAAGGTGCTGGTCGCCGAAGGCTCGCCCATCGTGCTCAAGATCATCGTCAGCGGCTACATCGACGCCATCGTCGGTGTCGCGTGCTTGAACGTGCTTGAAAAAGCAATCGACAAGATTCTGCTGGCTGGCATTCCATGTATGGCGGTGCCGCTACTGTCGAGCGATTGCCGCAATACCTCGGTCGATGAAGACTGGGTACAAGCAATGCTCACCGTCGAGGCACAAGCCAACACGCAAAAAGCGAGCACGTTTGTCCATCTGATGCGTTCGGCAGCGAACATGTTTGAGCCGCAAGAACTCGATCGCCTGGCACCACGCCTGCGCGGCGGGCCACGACTGGCGGAAGTGAATGGCCAAGGGGTCGGCGGACTCGATCCGATCGCCGGCACCGAAGCGATTGCCTACGATTTTTTAGCCAAAGGTGGCAAGCATTCGCGTCCGTTCATCACGCTGGCGGTATACGATGCCCTCACTGGCGGCAAAGCGACCGATAGCGATGCAGGCGCGGAACATTTAAAGCAAGTTCCTGACGCCGTGAAGCGCGCGGCGATGTCGATTGAGACGTTTCACAAAGCGTCGCTCGTGCATGACGATATCGAAGACGACGATCAATTCCGCTACGGCAGCGAGACATTGCATCGCAAGTACGGCATTCCGACCGCGATCAACATCGGCGATTATTTGATCGGGCTAGGTTATCGCTTAGTGAGTCGCGAAGCTAAAGCGCTGGGCCCCGATGTGGCGGCCGATATTCTCGATAGTCTCGCCGAAGCGCACATGAAGCTTTCGGAAGGGCAAGGGGCGGAGTTATTGTGGCGCGACTCCCGCGACAAGCGACTCAAGCCGATCGATGCCTTAAAGATCTATGCCTTGAAGACTTCGCCCGCGTTTGAAGCGGCCTTGTATTCCGGCGCGCGGCTGGCTGGTTCCGTGACGGACTACGCCGATCCGATCAAACAATTTGCGCGTAATCTCGGCGTGGCTTTCCAAATCTTGAACGACCTGGGCGACTGGCAGGGGGACGATCACAACAAGTTGGCGGCCGGCTTGGATACGCTTGGTGGCCGTCCGACGGTGCTCTGGGCGCTGGCCTTGGAAGCGCTCGCGCCTGCGGAACAACAAGAACTGATCGACCTGGTCAGCGACACGACGCGCGCCGCTGAGTGGCGATTGCGGCGCGTTCGTCAGTTATACACACAGGCCCAAGTGTTCGAGAAAGCAGAGAAGCTGATCGAAAAGCATCAACAACGCGCGGAAGCAATCGCCGATGAGTTGCAGCCTGAGGCGCTCCGTCGGTTGTTCTATTACCTGATCGACACGGTCTTGGAACGGCATGAGACCGTGACGCCCACCATTTTGATTCCCACCATTACAAATGATGCGCTGCTGCCCATCATCGGGACGACGCGGTAGAATGGACCTCGTAGGATGGATTTCCAATCCGTCCTTTAGGAAGCCGAAAATGGGGACGGAATAGGAATTCCATCCTACGCACAGCCACAAACTTCCCCGAGCCCCATCCGCTCGCTATGGTTAATCCCACCCCCAGCGTTCGACCTGATTTGCCCACGCTGGCTGGCTTGTTCTATACGTATCCCAGCGACATCGGCGAGTTTTCCGAAGTTACCGCCGAAGAATTGCCTCCCCCCTATCGGCAACTGCTCGCACATGAAGGGCATATGACAGAAACGGTGGAAGCCTTTCATGGTTGCCCCGTGACGGTCGAAGTGATCGCCAAACATATCACCAGCACACACTACGCGCGCAAGATTCTGTTGCGCAGGCAAACGGATCAGAAGGTGGTGCAGTTTGGTATCGCTCGTTTGAACTTCGCCTATCTTAGCGACGAAGTGCGCGATGAGATTGTGAGTGAGAGAACGCCGCTGGGACGTGTCCTCATCAATCATAATGTTCTTCGCGAAGTGCAACTCTTCGCGCTGTGGCGATTGATTCCCGGCCCTGATCTGATGTCCTTGTTTGAGATGGACACGCCTGTCGAAGTTTACGGACGCACCGCCCTCATCTATTGCAATGGCGAGCCCGGCGTGGAACTCTTAGAAATCGTCACGCCCGTATAGCTCAATAGCGCAGGCCTGTTCTTCAACGCCTTCTTACTTTGCGTTGATCGGTTTTGATTCACGGTGATGCGGCAGCGACCATCGTCCGCATTGGATTGCCCAGATTCCGGCGTTTGATGCCCTTCTACGAACCACGGCACGCCGTTTGCCTTTTGGTCTCTCGTCCTCGCAAGAGGCATTTCATCTGTGTTAATCAAATGAGGAAACGATCATGTCGAAGGCCAAGAAACGTCGTGAAGGGAAAATCAAGTACGCCTTGCTCGGATGGCTATTTGGCCTGCCGCTGCCGATCATCTTGATCCTATTATTCTTCCGCGGTTGCGATTTTTGATCGGTCAGGTGTTGTATGGCGCTCTCACCCTACTGTGTCTTTCAACGAGGCACGAGCCCGATCATCGCGGCCGCGATTCACAACGGCCACGATACGCGGCCTCAGGTGGCGCGCCAACTTGCGCTCAGCGATAAACAACAACGACGCGAAGAAGACCCGTTCACAGGGGAATGGGCGCAAATCGCGAAAATACAAATCGTCGGATTGCGTTCGCGCTTTGAAGTTGACCTGAATCGTCCTCGCGAGAAAGCCGTGTATTTAACGCCTGAGGATGCCTGGGGTTTGCAGGTGTGGAAGGCCACACCCGACGCAGATTTGATCGAGGCATCTTTGCAAGAATACGATGCGTTTTATGCCGACGTGCGGGCCTTGTTGCGTGGCCTCGTTAGCAGGCATGGGAGGATCGTCGTCTACGACCTGCACACATACAACCAATTTCGCGAAGGTCCCACCGGCCCGCCGGCAGACCCGCAGGAAAATCCGGAAGTGAATGTTGGCACCGGCACGATGGACCGCAGGTTCTGGAGTCCGGTCGTCGATCGATTCCTCTCGGACCTGCGCGCGTATGACTTCCAAGGCCGCGCGTTGGACGTGCGTGAGAATATCAAATTTCGCGGCGGTTATTTCGGACAATGGATCCACGAGAATTTTCCTCGGCAAGTTTGCGCGCTCTCGATTGAGTTCAAAAAATTCTTCATGGATGAATGGGAAGGCCTGCCCGACACGTGCGAGGTGGAGCGCATCTATCAGGCGCTGCAAGCCACCTTGCCTGGCGTCCATGATGCATTGGAGCGCATGTGACTTCGCAACCGACTAAGACAACCGCGCAGGAGAGGGATAGCGAACTTCAATTCGAAGCCATCGCCCAAAGCGTTGTAGCGCGCTTGTCGCAAAACAAACGCGTGCGGCGTAACCTGCCTGGACAAGGCCGCCTGCGCATGGATCGCCAACTGCCGTTTTTGTGTGTGTATCGCTCACCTTCGCCAAACGACTTCGGCACACAGGAACTGGTAACGACAGAAGCCGCCTACTTATTCGCTTCAGGCAATGCGCGCCATCATGCTGGCGTCGTTTCGCTGTGTCAGCAAATTGATGATGCGATGCAAGAACACTTTGGCACCTTCTTATTGATCGAAGTTTGGGCGATGGACGAGGATCCCGCCATGCCGTCGGCGTGCGACGATTCGCCAGCGTTTGAAATCGTCTCCGTCAATCTGGACGAGATACCCTCGACGATCGAAACCTTTCAGACGGCGCTCGCAGAGATCTCTGTCGGCAGCCGACGCGCGAGTGTGACCACGCGCGGTGTCAAGCAGGTCTGCCCGCCACGTTTGCGTCCTCTGGAATCGCTTTGTGGACAAGACGATGGAGGCGGTTGCTGCGTGCTCGGCTTGGCGGTGAAGCCGATCTATCGCAA
This sequence comes from Pirellulaceae bacterium, assembly GCA_041752355.1. Taxonomy (GTDB): domain Bacteria; phylum Planctomycetota; class Planctomycetia; order Pirellulales; family Pirellulaceae; genus JAEZGD01. The sequence goes on from JBGSHH010000664.1 coordinate 11,393, forward strand.
CACGCAATCGGGTGCGTTGTATCCGCTGGTACTCGAGTCGCTGCGCTGGCAACTAGCGACGGCGCTCCGCAAGACGATCGCCCAGTTCACGGGTGTGCTGGAGGACGAATCGACGAAAGATCCCGCCGAACAACCCAGCCATATCGCCTATCAGGCGCTTGGTCCTTCAGCGCTTGTGAAAGCGGCGCGTCTAGTCGATCAGCAGTTATGCGAAATCTCCGAATCGTTTGACTTTCTGCTACAAGTCACTCCGACCAATGGCGAGCACGCCTGGTTAGCTTTCGCGGAAAGTGGCTATGTCGAGATGCCGACGCTCACGTATCGCCCCCTTCCCTACCATCCCAGTCTCCTGAAGCGGCGTTTGTACGACATCGAGATCGAACGGATCGAAGACCCCACCCTGGCCCATTTGTTCTGGGAAAAACAAGCAGAACTCGATCGTCAGCTCACCGCGCTGCGAGATCTCAATACACCCCAGTTTCTGCACAGCAGTTTTCAGTTGTACGGGGGCGTGGAGGACTCACTTGCGAAACTCGCGTACGACATTCTGGAGCGCACCGCGCGTTGCGCTGGCAACTCCGACACCGAGGATACGGTGCCGCTGAAGCAGTTCATTGATTGCGCCCATGAGGAAATCGACTACTACCATACACGCATGAACGAATTCAATGCGAAGGTGGAAGTCTCTGAAAAAATTGCCGCAGGCATCATGGTGTCGCAAGAACGATTGTTAGTCGCGAAGAGTCTGCGCATCGTGCCAGCGCGAATCGCGCCACTCTTGCATCACGAAGTGGGGACGCACTTGTTGACCTATTTTAATGGTCGGTGCCAGCCGTTTCGTCAGTTGTATGCCGGCCTGGCGGGTTATGAAGAGTTGCAAGAAGGACTCGCGGTGCTGGCGGAGTACCTGGTCGGCGGGCTGACGCACAGTCGCGCTAGAACCTTGGCGGCGCGCGTGATCGCGGCGGAGGGTTTGATTCGCAAATGCTCGTTTGCCGAAACCTTTGCTTCTTTGCACAACGACTTTGGGTTTAGCGCGCAGCGCGCTTTCGCGACAACGTTGCGTGTCTATCGTGGGGGCGGCTTCACAAAAGACATTATCTACCTGCGTGGACTACGCGACTTGCTCGAGTATTTAGCCGCGGGTCACGACATCGAACCGTTGTACGTCGGCAAGATCGGCTTGCAGCATGTGCCCTTTGTACAAGAGATGCGCCGTCGCAAGATTATCGAGACGCCTCGTATTTTGCCTCGTTTTTTGGACGACAACCAGGTTCAAGCGCGGCTTGAAGCCGCTCGTGGCATGTCGGTCCTGGACCTTTTGGAGACCGACCGATGAAGATTGGATTTGTCGTTAACGACGTGATGACCGAGAAACCGGTGTACACCACCACACGACTCGCGATGACGGCCGTGAACATGGGCCATGAAAGCTACCTGCTGGGCGTGGGAGACTTTATCTACGCTCCCGATGGCTCGATTCACGCGCATGTTCGTTCGGCCAATGGTGGGAAATACGATTCGCTTAAAGATTATCTGGGGAAGATTCAAAGCGAAGATGCCACCGACGATCGGATCAACCTCGACGAGATCGATGTACTGCTACTGCGGAACGATCCCTCGGAGGACGCGAGCGATCGTGCCTGGGCGCAAACTAGCGGAATCCTCTTCGGCCAATTGGCGGCCACGCGCGGTGTGATCGTCTTGAACGATCCCTACGGCCTGGCCGATGCGCTCAACAAGACGTACTTCCAGCACTTCCCCGAGCAAGTTCGCCCGCGAACCTGCATCAGCCGCGAGGTCAGCGACATCAAGGCGTTCATCGCGGAGCAGAAGGATAAAGTGGTCATCAAACCATTGCAAGGCTCAGGCGGCCAAAGCGTGTTTTTAATCGGCGAGGACGAGAAGGCGAATCTAAATCAAATGATCGAGGCCGTCATTCGCGACGGTTATTGCATTGCGCAAGAGTACCTGCCGGCCGCCGTCGATGGCGATGTACGGATGTTCGTGATGAATGGGCGTCCGTTAATGAAAGACGGCAAATACGCCGCCTTTCGCCGCCGCAACGACACTGGCGACGCACGCAGCAATATGCATACAGGCGGTAAAAGCGAGGCGGCGGAAGTCACCGACAAGATGCTGGAACTCGTTGAGATGGTCCGCCCGAAACTGGTTCAAGACGGCATGTTCCTCGTGGGCCTGGATATCGTCGAGGACAAACTGATGGAGATCAACGTCTTTAGCCCAGGCGGGTTAGGGAGCAGCCAAAACACCACGGGTGTCGACTTCAGCGAAGTCATCATTCGTGACCTGGAACGTAAAACACAGTATCGAACCTACTATGGGGCAAGCATGCGCAATCGAGCGATGGCGACGTTGTAGTCGGCGCTCGTATCGCGCATCCTTGATGAGTGATTGAAAATGATGGAAAACGATGGCGTCGAATTTGGCACGATGGATATCGGCGACGAATTCCGTGCCGATGGAATTCTCTATGAGAAAACGGCCGATGACACAGCGCGCATTCTGCGTGACGAGCAAGGCTTGGAGCCTGCCAAGGTGACGCAGCATTGCTTCTATCCCGAAAACGTCGTGGAACGCGTGACCGGTGAGGATGCTCAAAATAATTGACCGGCGGGCGTAACTTCTCTTGTTACGCGGACATACCTAACTGCCTGCCTGAAAACGCCTACCCGCGATTCGTTCCGACCCCATCCTTGGTAGGGACGACTGCGAATTACTTTTCGATATTCCGCCAGCATCCTGCCCGACAACAGCCCTGACTTAGCGCGAGGTATAGCCCATGCGCGATAGGTACGATTGCCTTATCTTGGGGAATGATCCCACCGCCTGCTTACTTGCCATTCGCCTGGCGACGCAGGGGGTGAGTGTGGCGTTATCGCCCGAACCCTTTTCCCACCAGGACGACTACTGGCTATTGCCGACTTGGGGCCCACAACTCGAACCCTTGCACCAATTGGGGCTAGCTGGGGAACGACTAGATCGACTAACGCGGCGCGAACATCGCGTGGAGCGGATTCATTCCCCGCATTCTTTGGGAAATCCCGCCCCCCTGGCAATGCGGTTGGTGGCGATTGCGGATGTGTTTCAGCAAGCTTCGGCCATGGCCCAAGCGCGGGGCGTGGAGTTCATCGCCGCGCGCCAGCGGCACGAAATTTCGGCAACGTTGACAATCCGTTCGCAACAACATTTCGAGCAGAAGTCGAATCTCACTTCACCTGTAATCTCGGGACTCTATCGACACGTATGTCGTGAGCCGGGCACCCAAGAGGGGACGGCGTTTTGGTATTCTAGCGAAACAGGAGCGGAATTGTGGATTGTGCCGATCGATGCGGAGTTGACCTCCGTAGGCGGCAGCTTTCACCATCTCAACCAGCGCGAAATCGAGTGTCCTGAGTTTTGGGAAGAACAGCTCGTCGCTTGTCCGGCCTTGGTGGATCGACTGTTTGACGCGGAGTTGGTGGGGTCGCTGCAAACTCGTCACTACAACGAAAGGCATAGCGAAACGAAGTCACTAACCGCGTACTCCCCCTTTAATCGCAATTCCGTCATCGATTTGCCCTGGCAGTCTCTCACCCAGGCCGACGAATTGACGATGAGTATTGTCGCCAGCCTGCAAACCGTGCCGATTTTGTAGACAGGTGTTCACTGGCGGAAACCTTTTTGTTTGCCAAATGGGTGGGTCGGTCATTCCTGTCTGCCGCAATTCACTCCTCCCCAGACTTGCATCGGCGTCTGATTTCAGTACAATTCGGAATTCGCGATTTGCCAGCTAAGGCCGCTAAGTAGTGGCCCGAACGCATAACCTTTGGTCAGGTCACCATTTAACGCGGCACTCGGCCGCCCCTAGCAGAGCGTATGTTCAAGAAGAAAGCGGCCCGCAAGGGCATGATTCGCAAGCGTGCCAAGACTCGGGTCAAGATCAAGAAGAAGGATCCGATCTTCGTCGATGGCGTTCGTCCACGTCCGATGTATGTCGATTACAAGGACATCGAACTCCTCAAGAAGCTGATCAACCGCCACGGCAAGATTGTCAGCCGCCGCAAAACCGGTTGCTCCGCCGCCAGTCAGCACGCGGTTACCACCGCTATCAAGCGGGCGCGATTCATGGCGCTGCTGCCGTACGTTGGCGAGTAGTCGTCGCAAAGAGTATTTTAGAAGCCTGTCGGTCCGCCGACAGGCTTTTTTCGTGCGCTCACAGGCAGACAAGAATGTCTGCCCCACCGTTGTTTGCAGTGTCTTCGCCTGGTGGGGCAGGCATTCCTGCCTGCCTTGCTTCCGCACCCGATCAAGGCTTTGCCATGCCTGCTCCTTTTACCACGCAGCGTCGCGTCGAGTTTCGCGATACCGATACCGCCGGCATCGCGCACTTCTCGGTCTACTTCAACTACATGGAAGCGGCCGAGCATGAGCTGCTCCGTTCGCTCGGCACCAGCGTGCTTACGCGCGATGCGGTCGGCGAAATCAGCTGGCCGCGCGTCGCGGTCTCGTGCGAGTATCGCGGCGCGCTGCGGTTTGAAGATGTCGTCGAGATCCAAGTTCGCATCGAACGACTCGGGGAGAAGAGCGTCAGCTATTTGTTCAGCCTGATCAAGGATGGTCTGGAAGTGGCGCGGGGCAAGATCACCGCCGTTTGTTGTCGCATCGAACATGGCCAGCCGCCCAAGTCGATGCCGATCCCGCCTGCGATCGCCGACAAGTTGAAAGCCTTTGTGATTTGAACGCTCCGTATGTCATCCTACCTCGCTAATCTCACCGTTCGACTCACCACCGGCATCGGCACGTTGCCGGAGGAAGTGCGTGCTTGCCATACGCGCTACTTGCAGGCCGCGCAGCGCCCCGATGGCGGTTTCGCGGGTCGCGAAGGTGGCAGCGATTTGTATTACACGGGCTTTGCGCTGCGCGGCTTGGCGATTCTCGGCGAACTCTATGGACCGATCGCCGAGCGCGCGGCGGAGTTCTTGCGGAGCCGTTTGAGCGGCCGCGAGTCGAGTGTCGATTTCTTCTCACTCATCTATGGCGCAGGCTTGATCGAGGCCGCCGCAGGTATCGACGTCTTCGCCGCATCGCCGCCCAATTGGCGCGATAGCGTGGCCGATTTTCTAAATACGCTGCGCCGTCCCGATGGGGGCTTCGCCAAAGGAGCCGAAGGCGCGGCCAGCAGCACGTATCACACGTTCCTCGTGCTGCTTTGCCTGGAGTTGATCGAACGCTCGGTACCCGAGCCAGAGAAGATCGTGAGCTTTCTGCATTCGCAGCGCGCCGACGAAGGGGGATTTCGCGAGATTCGCGCCAGCAAACGCGCCGGGACTAATCCCACCGCCGCCGCCATCGCCACACTGCGCATCCTCAACGCTTTGGATAGCGACACGCAAAACGACACCATCGATTTTCTGCTCGACATGCAAACCGACGAAGGTGGCCTGCGCGCCAACACGCGCATTCCCATCGCCGATATGCTCAGCACGTTCACAGGCATGTTGACGCTGCAAGATTTGGGTGCAGTGGACGAACTTGACTTGCCTGCGGTGCAACGCTTCGTCCGTTCCCTTACACTGGAAGAAGGCGGATTCCACGGCGCTGCTTGGGATCCTGCCCACGATGTCGAATACAGTTTCTATGGTCTGGGATGCGTGGCGTTGTTGGCAACGCCTGACACGAGCGAATCATTCGTCGAGTAGAAATCATGGCTGATTTGGTGGTCGAACATGTGTCGAAGACCTACGCGACGCGCGCGGAACCACTGGTGGTGCTGCGTGACGTTTCAGTATCGCTGTCGCTGGGCGATAACTTGGCGATTGTTGGACCCAGCGGTTGCGGCAAGAGCACGCTGTTGCATTTGCTCGGCACGCTCGATCAGCCTTCTTCCGGCAGCATCACGCTCAAGGGTCAAGATCCCTTCGCGCTGAGCGAACGCGAGCTCGCGCACTTTCGCAGCCAAAACATCGGCTTTGTGTTTCAAGAGCATCACCTGTTGCCGCAACTGACGGTGATCGAGAACGTGTTGGTACCGACATTGGCCGAAGGCAAGCCGAGCGCCCAGCTGGTCGCCCGCGCGCAAGAGTTGCTCGATCGCGTTGGTTTGGCGGCGCGACTGGAACACCGTCCAGGCGAACTCTCGGGAGGCGAGCGTTCGCGCGTCGCCGTGGCGCGGGCGCTGATTCAAAAGCCTTGTTTACTATTGGCCGATGAACCGACCGGTGCGCTCGATCGCACCACCGCCGGCGTGGTCGGCAAACTGCTGATCGAATTGCAACAACAAGAGCAGACCATGCTCGTCGTCGTCACGCACAGCCTGGAACTAGCAGGCATGATGCAGAAGCAGTTTGAACTCGACGAGGGGAAGCTCACCCACCAGCGCCGTATCTAGAATTCTCTCACTATTTATTGCCAGGAGATTCTGTAT
>JBGSHH010000665.1:0-4080 GCA_041752355.1 Pirellulaceae bacterium
GGTCGAAGCAACGGCGCGCGTGGCATCGCTCGGCTATCCTTTGTTGGTCCGTCCCGATCATGCGCAATCGGGGCGGCGCGCGCGACAAGTGCATAACGCAACCGAACTATCCGCTGCGTTGCAGGAACTCTTTGCCGCCGATGATCGCGTGCTCTGCGAACGCTTTTTGCGCGGGCGGGAGTTTTCGGTCACGCTATTGGGCGAGCGTCCATTGCCGCCGATGGCCGGATCCCTTGTTGATCTGCGGGATGAAGGGGCCGTGCCTGAACCGGCCACATTGATGGACCACGAACGTCATCAGCTTGAACATACGGCGCTACTGGCGGCGAGTGCGGTCGGCGCTGCTGGATTGGTACAAGTCGATTTAGTGCTCGATCAGGCTGGTCGACCGTGGGTGCTGGAAGTGAATCCCGTTCCGAGTTTGGCCGAACGTAGTCCCGCTGTCCTAGCGGCGCGACAGGCTGGTATGTCGATGAACGACCTGTGCCAATGGATGGTGCAGGATTGCCTCGTGGCGGAGTCCCTGCGTTGAGCAAAGGCAAGAAGCCTGCGGGTGCCAATAAAGCACCTGCGCATTCCTTCAATTGGCGGTTCTTATTTCGATCGCCAGGCACGCGTCGAGGACTGGCTCTGTGTGCGGCAATTGGCCTGTTTGGCTTTGCGCTCCATGCGTTGTGGCAGCACTACGGTCCGATCATAACGCGCTCGTCTGAGTATCGGCTGGAAGAAAGCCGCATCGAACTGACGCAGCAACCGCCTTATATTCACCACAATGTTAAGCGCGATGCTATCCAGGCAGGCGGTCTCGCGGAGCTATCGATACTTGATCCCAAGCTCACAGAAAAAGTACGACACGCTTTTGGTTTGCAAACGTGGGTGGCGTCGGTGGATCGCGTGACAAAGTATCATCCGGCTCGCGTCGTGGTGGAAGTGACCTATCGTCGTCCCGTCGCGATGGTGGTGGTGACCGCTGGCGAAGAACGCGGGCTGCTGCCGGTCGATGCTGCCGGCGTACTTTTGCCGCCGGAGGATTTTTCGGCAAATCAGGTGCGGAACTATTTGAGGATTGATGTCGGCGCGACGCAGCCGGAAGGTTTGGTTGGCACGCCGTGGGGAGATAATCGCGTCGCGGCGGCTGCCGGTATTGCGGCCAATTTGGATGAAGTGTGGCAGAAGCTCCAACTGTATCGCATCGTCTCCGCTTCCGCTAAAGCTGGCGAAGTTCCCACGGCTCCCTCGTTCGATCTGCTCACTCGCGATGGCGTGAAAGTGATCTGGGGGCATGCTCCCGGGCAGGAAGCCAGCGGCGAAGCGACCGCGAGCGAAAAGCTCGCGCAGCTCTTAGCGATTTACGAACAGCAAGGCCCGCTGGTCTCGACCGGCGAGCCGCGCGAAATCAATGTTCGCGATGGTCAGCGGCCGGCGGTTCCCGCTGCTCCGGCCAGCTTTCGTAAGTAACCTCAAGGTGTGTTGCCAACTGGCAGCGTCGCTCAGACAAGCTAATCGATAACGTATCGCTTAACACGATTCCGCATTGCCGGCTTCGGACGACAAACCACAATTCCCACATCATCCCAGAGTCCGCCTGACGGCAGTCGGACGATATCCGCCAGTTCTTTGGGAAGCGTGGGAAACCAAGCGTGCGGTAGGATTTGAAATAGCTTGACCGGTTTCACGTAATTACAGAACCCATCGGTTGCGACGAGCAACGTTCCGGTCAGCAATGCGTGTTCAAAACCAATAGGTACCGCATCGCCGGAACCGAGCAACGGTTTGCGGTTCTGGTGCAAGGTTAAGTTGACGATGTTCTCGTCATGAAGTATCCAAGCTTGACTGTCGCCGACGCTGGCGCCGCAGATACCTTGATCATTCAAATCAACAATGACCGCCGTTGTTTCTCCATCGACGATCTGAAAATCTAATTCGCGCAACACTGATTCCCAACCGGCGGCGCCAACCGTTGATGACCAACGATTCTGAACTTCTTTTACGACAGTGGCAGCGGCATTTCCTCCGCCACTAATTCCGCCGGCACCATCGGCGACGACGATCACCATACGTTCATCAGACTCAAGAACGGCGACGCGGTCTTGACATAGATCTTGCTGAGCAATTGTCAGGGAGGCCGATTCAAATTTGGACATACTGTTTCGTCGTCTATTTCAACGACTCCAAATACGCCAGGAGCGCCGCCAACTCCTTGGTGGTAAGCTTGTCCACGATCCCGTTGGGCATGATGGAAACTTCACGCTTGCCGCGCGACTCTATCTCGCTCTTGGGCAGCACTGTCACCGCGCCTTGATTATTGCGGAGCTCGACTTCCTCGCCGGACTCGCGCGTGACGAAGCCATCGAGTGTGATGCCATCGTTGGTTTGGAACCATTGCGTCTCGAAGCCTTGAGCGATTTTGGCGCTGGGCTTGAGAATTGATTCGGCCAAATCAGGGCGTTTGTACTTGGTCCCCACGCCCGCCAAATGCGGGCCTTTAAGCGCTTCCCCTGGCTTGACCGTATGGCAGGCGACGCAACCTTGCCGCACGAATAAACGCTGGCCGAGCTTGGCGTCGCCTGAATCTTTCAAGACGGTGTCGCGTACATCCTCGAACTTTAGCATGGCGAGTGTGATGCGATTGGGATCGTTCTCGTCGGGAAGTGAGCCAAGATCGAGCTTAGTCGCCACGAGGTTGGCTGCCTTGGCGATGGTGGCGTCTTGGCTCTGTTGCATCTTGGTGATCTGCAAGATGTAGTGATCGGCCTGCGCAGCACCGATGGCGTTCAAAAGGGCTACCGAGCTAGCAGGCTTCGTCCAGGCTTGCTCGATGGCTGCGAACGCTTTGTTGCGCGCGGCGACCGAGGCTTTGGCATTGGCTTCGATCCCCAGCAGCACTTGATAGGCCAGTTGCGAGATTTGCGGATTCTCACTGGCGGCTTGCTTGACGAAGAATTCCGCCTGCGAGGCGTGTTTGGTATCACGGGCGAATTCGTTGACGGCATCCACGAGTTGGGGATCCGTGTTGGCGTCCGCCGTGATGAGGGCGGAAAATTGCAGCGCCGGTGAGAGCGTCGATTCATTGCCAGCCAGCCGATGGATGGTTCGCAATACTTCCAAGCGCGCGGACGTTTCCGCCTTGCTATCGCTGACGATGGACTCCATTATCTTCAATGTTTCGCCAGTTAGTTTGCCTTGCGACGTCAGCAACTCGATGGCAACGAGGCGAAACTGGGGAGCGTCATTCGCCAGTTTGACCAGCAACTGCGTTTGATCGCCTAGATCGATTTTGTGCCGTTTGAGTTCACCAAACAGCCAACGAGCGTCGTCCGAGTTCGACTTGCCGAGCGCTTCGCGTAGCGCTGCCTTAATAGCTTCTGTCTTGGCCCAGGTTTGGCCTTGATAATACGGTCCCGAAGTATCGGGACGCGTGCCCCACCACTTGCCGGTGTAAGGCGATTCGGTGAAGTGCAATCGACAGAGCGCGGCCAAAGCAGCGCGACGTCGTTCGGGATCGCTCGACTTCGCGACATAACCAATGAGCTGATCGACGAGTTGTTCATTATGCAACCCTTGCAATACGCGCCGTGCTCCGGAAATGAGCGATGGCGAGCCAGTTGTCAAAACAGCAAACGCTTCTTGAGTCGCCTTCAGATCCACGAGACTCTTAATCGCCACGTGCGAGACCAATGGATCGGCGTCGGCCACCAACAGCACGAGCTTTTCCACCGCCGCACGAGGCGGATTGATGCGCGCCAGCCCCCATGCCGCGATGAGTCGCACACGCGGGTTGGGGTCCGACAAGGCGGCCACGTACAAGTCTTCCGAGACATGACCCGCCTGCCTTCTGTCGTCGGCCATGGCGCGCAAGGCGAATTCGCGAACATCGTCTTGTTTTGCAAGCGTTCTCAAGAACTCATAACAGGCCGAACCCCGCAATTGCGACAGCGTGAAAATCGCTGCCACGCGAGCGTTGAGGGGGCCATCACCAGCAGCCAAGCTTTCCAACGCCTTAGCGACTTCCGGCTTATCACCCCGTCGAAGAATCTCACGTTGTGCTGTCAGACGGCGCACGTGGCTATTGGAACCGAC
>JBGSHH010000666.1:0-9813 GCA_041752355.1 Pirellulaceae bacterium
TCGATTTCGAAGCGAAGATTCTGGTCAAGCACGATGCGGCCAAAGTGTTGCGGAAGGAACTCAATCATCCGCGTTGGCAGGCTGATTGGATCGCCATGAGTGGCGTGACCGATTGCTACCAACCGGCCGAGCGGCAATTCAAACTGACGCGGCAACTGCTGGAAGTGATGCTCGAAGCGCGGCAACCGTTTGAGATCATCACGAAGAACGCGCTGGTGGCAAGAGATTTGGATCTGCTCACGCCGTTGGCGAAACTGAATCTAGTGCGCGTAAATATCAGCATCACATCGCTGGATGCGGAGTTGCTGCGCACGCTGGAACCACGCACTTCAACACCCCAAGCCCGCCTGCGCACGATTCGCGAATTGACGGCCGCTGGCGTGCCAGCGCGCGTGATGGCATCGCCGATGATTCCGGGGCTGAACGATCATGAGTTGGGGGCGATTCTTTCGGCGGCGAAAGAGGCAGGCGCGGTGGGAGCGAGTTTTATCTTGCTGCGCTTGCCTTATGCCGTGGCACCGATCTTTTTGGAGTGGTTGGCCGTACATCGGCCGCTAGCCAAGGACAAAGTGGAAGGATTGATCCGCGACACGCGCGACGGCAAGATCAACGACCCCAACTTCAAGAGTCGGATGCGTGGCACCGGGAATTACGCCGAGCAAATCAAACGGACCTTTGAGGTGTTCACCAAGAAACTCGGTCTCGATCAACCGCTCCCGCCGCTGGAGCGCTCGTTGTTTCGTCCGCCGCGCGATGCGAGTGGGCAGCGGACGTTGTTTTGAAAACTATTTCGGAGTGGAAAACAATTAACAGGTGCGGCTCGTGGAACTCGCCACACCCTACTTTGCCACCACTTCACTCTCGCCACGCGCGATCCAGGTGCCCATCGAGCGCAAGAGCCAAACGCCGACCACCACGCATGTCACGGCGACGAAGCTGTACAGCAGCAGTTCCGCCGCACTCTCGGAGAATCCGGCTGGGCTGGTGATTTCCATGAGTAGATTGCCGATCAAGGCCAAACTGGCGGCTGTGCCGATCATGATCGCGCAGACCCCAGGCAACAGGGCTAAATGCATCGTCAGGCGGCGACTGGTTTGACGAATGCCTAGTTGAGAAAGCACATCGACGCCTGCCCACCACAGCACCAGGAGCAATATCGACAGCAGCACGAACGCGGGGATCAAGCCATTGTCGAAGCGCTCGCGCGTGATGGCGACGCAAAACGCGAGCACCACTTGCACCAGCACCAACAGCGACATGATGTCGATCACCTGAATGGTGATCTTCCGCCCGCGCCCTTTGGCCCGGCGATGGAGCGGTGCGATAGCGGTATAAGCGACCAGCACCGGCACCGCCAAAAAACCGAGCATCGCTAGGAGTCCGAACATGACCATCATTCGCCTCAAGTGCTATTTCGTAATGGGGGTCTTTTCCGACTTCGCGATGGCATTGAGCAATTCGCGCAAGTTGCGCGGGTTTTGACCCAGATCGCCTTTGCCGATGCGCGATTGGCTTTCGGCGCGGAGGATGGAACCTTCCTCCTGAGGTGAGATATGCACCGTGATATCGTCGCGAAACTGCATGATGCCGGTCGCGCGGATAAAGCGAATCGTCACGGCGGCGTTGCCTTCTTCCAACTCATGAAGATGCCAGCCGCGCAACTTGCCTGCGACCGCGATCACATGATTGGCCAGTTCGGCAGGGGGCAGGTCGCTGCGGAAGGCGGGGAGTTTGGCCTGGGGATTGTCTTCCGTGGCGGCGTGATTGGTGGTGAGGTCGCGTTTCCAGTCGTCGATATACAGCGAAAGCACGGCGACAACCAGGATGAGGATGCTGAGCATTACGGCAAGGATAGGCCACACGAGCTTGCGTCCTTTCGAGAGTGAGGTCGTCAAGGTAATTACCGCGCGCCAAGGTTGCGACCAACGGCTCGGCTACGGTATGGTGACAGCTCCGCCTGCGATGCATTGTAACCTGCCTGACAGGCGTCGCGGAATGATCCTTTGCTGAATTCAACTCACTCCCCAATTCGCCATGTCGTTGTTCGAGCAATCCGAGAAGCAAAACCTAAAAAAGGCGCAGCAGCTGGCGGCGCGGATGCGACCTGTGTCGCTCGACGAATTCGTAGGGCAGCAGCATTTTCTCGGTGAAGGCAAGCTGCTGCGACGATTGCTCAAAGCCGATCGCTTGGGATCGGTGATCTTTTATGGGCCGCCTGGTACCGGCAAGACGACGCTCGCGCGCCTGCTGGCGGTCGCCAGTAAACGCCGCTTCGAGCAACTCAACGCCGTGACCAGTGGCGTGAAGGAGTTGCGCGAGGTCTTGGAGAAGGCCAAACGCGAACTTTCGACCGGCGGCTTGCGCACGCTGCTGTTTATCGACGAGATTCATCGCTTCAATAAGACACAACAAGACGCGCTCCTGCCGGACGTTGAGGAAGGCATTGTCACGTTGGTCGGCGCGACGACGTCGAATCCTTACTTCGCCGTCAATAGCGCGCTGGTAAGTCGTAGTCAGATTTTCCAGTTCGAGGCGTTGGCCAATGAGGACATCACCTCGCTGCTCAAGCGAGCGCTCGTCGACAAGTATCGGGGGCTGGGAAGCGAGCAAGTACAAATCGACGACGATGCTTTGTTATTTCTGGCGGAGTCTTCTGATGGTGACGCGCGGCGAGCGCTGGCGGCGCTGGAAATTGGCGTGCTTTCGAGTGTCGAGCGACCCTTGCACTTCACCCGCGCACTAGCGGCGGAATCGGTACAGCGCAAGGCCATGGAATACGATGGCACAGGCGATTCTCATTACGACACGGCTAGTGCCCTGATTAAGAGCCTGCGCGGCAGCGATCCCGACGCGGCTTTGTATTGGCTCGCCCGCATGTTGGAGGCTGGCGAGGACATTCGTTTCATCTGCCGCCGACTGGTGATCACCGCCAGCGAGGACATTGGCAACGCCGATCCGCAGGCACTAGTACTGGCGGTGGCTTGTATGCAGGCGTGTGAGTTTATTGGCTTGTCGGAGTGCGCACTAACTCTCTCGCAAACAGTCGCCTATCTCGCTTGCGCTCCAAAGTCGAACGCCGCAACGCTCGCGATTGGGGAAGCGAAGGCTGATGTGCGCGAAGGACGCTTGCTTCCTGTGCCGATGCATCTGCGCGATGCGCACTATCAAGGGGCGAAGCAACTGGGCCACGGCCAAGGGTATGAATATTCGCACGACTCTGCCGACGGGATCGCCGCGCAGGACTATCTGGGCGTCGAGAAAGAGTACTATCGCCCTGTCGAGCGAGGGTTTGAAAAGGAGTTGGCGGCGCGATTGAAAGAGATTCGGGCGAGGTTGCGCGGCGAAACCCACTAGCTTGGCGCAGCCGATTCGTGGGCAGAGCCTCGATGACGCTGTGCGTTGGTGCTTATGTCGCTTTCACCCCATACACGCGCACACTGGCAGCGAATCGGTTCAAGTCATACCGATCGGCTAGTTTCGCCAATTCCAGATGCACCAGCGAAGGCTCGCTCGCTTGACAGTCGCCATCGCCCCCCATCGCAGGCGAACAACAAGCTGTTTGGCCATCGATCTGGGCGTAAGCGTTAAGATCGGCACCGGTTTCCACGACTTCCACATGCGATAGCCCAGCGGCGACTAATCCGGAGCGAAATTCGTCGAGCGGAATCGCGCCGGCGATGCAGCCGATGTACGCGAAAACATCGCGGCGAATCTCATCCGGCAGCGTCTCCTTGATCGCGATATCGCTAATTGCCACGCGACCGCCCGGCTTGAGCACGCGCACGAGCTCGCGAAACACCGCGTGCTTGTCGGGGGCGAGATTGATCACACAGTTGCTAATCACGCAATCGACCGAACTATCCGCGAGCGGCAATTTGTCGATCGACGCTTCGTGAAACTCGCAATTGGCTAAACCCGAGCGAGTGGCATTGCGCTGTGCCAGTTCCACCATTTCCGGTGTCATGTCGATGCCGATCGCGCGCCCTGTCGGGCCGACTTTCTTCGCCGCTAAAAATACATCCAGCCCACCACCGCAACCCAAGTCAACAACTACCTCGCCTGGCTGGAGACTGGCGAAGGCGGTGGGATTGCCGCAGGAAAGCCCCATGTTCGCTTCGGCGGGAATGGAAGTGAGTTCGCTCTCGGAATAACCAAAGGCGGCCGCGACAGCGCGCACGCTATCATCGCGCGAGGAAAGGCCCGCATTGGCGGTCCGGCCATAATTGTGTTGTACATCGCGTGTGATGCTATCGGTCACTTGCTAGCTCCTGCTTGCGATCAGTGCTCATGAAACTGACATTATCTTAGCATTTCAACCACCCGCTAACACCTGTCCGCTAGTCGAGGGTATTTACCGCATTTTCCGTCTTGTTTCTAAAGTCCGCCGCCCGTACCATCCCGACCACGAAGCACCGCGCACCGTGCGCAGGCGAGAACCACCCTTCACAATGGCCAGTGCTATGCGGATCGTCAGCGAGTTTCGATCGGTGGGATGGATTTGCTGTTTCGCGTGTGCACTCCTGTCAGGCTGTGCTCGCTTCGGTTGGCACAATGCCTCACGCGATCGTGGTGACATCGACGAAGACGCGTCGTTCATCGCCTCTCCTTTGAACAAACCGGCACCCCTTGGACCCAAGGTCGATCAAGTCGCGAAAGCCAATTTGCCGCCTGTTGTGAAGGCGGAGCCAGCCAAGCCATCGATTGCCCAGCCCCCCGCCATTACTTCCGCTCCTGCCAACACCAAACCATCCCCTGATGTCGAACGCGCGGCGCTAGAAGCGGAATTGCGCCGAGGTATGCAAAGCGCGCCGGATACTACGCCGAAGCAAATGCAGGAATTTGAGCGCTTGCTGGCAGAAGTGCAAGGTCCGCTGGCGATGCAACAACTGCGTCAGCTTAACGCGATTGAACAATTGCGCCGACGCCAGGCGGAAGCGGTTGCTAAAGCAACAGCGGAAGCAACGGCAACTGCCGATGTCCCTCAACAAGAAGCTAAAACCGCTACACCGTCGCCAGCACCGACTGTTGCCGAAGCCCCGCCGAAATCAGCAGTCATCCGCACAGTCGGCGAATCTCCGGTTGAATCGACGCCCGCCACGACGACGCCACCGCGCAGCGTCGCTGAGCGTTTGCAACAAGCGAAGGAACGCTCCTCCACACCGCAGCGCTCCGGCATCTTCGATGGTAAAGTCAAAACCAGCGCTGCCGAACAGGCGGCCTTGGAGGCGAATCAACTCGCGCTGCACACCAGTCGCAAGCCGACAGACGACGAAGCTGTCCCTGATGCATCGCAAAAGAAGCCGGAATCACCTGCGCTCTCATGGCGCGAGCATCTCGCGGCGACCATTACGGCGTTGCAAAAGAGTTTGCAAAACAAAGAACTGCCTGACGAGATACGCCTGCAGCAAGAGACGCAACTCCGCATGCTGTATCTCTTGTCCGATCAAACCGATTTGGCGTTGCAAGAGATCGCTGGCTTGGAACCTGATCAGCAAGATTACTGGCGGAGCCAATTGCACAGCCTGCAAGTGAGTCTGGCGATCGATGGGACGCCGGTTAAGGGGCGCCGCGCAACGCTGGCGCTGCGACCACTACGCGAGGCGGTCGATCATTTGGCCAGTCAGGCGACGCTCGATGTGCGGAATGTCGCGCTCTGCAAGGAAGTGACGATTTGGGGCAACTATCGCGAATTCGAGAAATACGAATTCAAGCCTGATCAGGAAGTGCTGCTTTATTTTGAGGTCGAAAACTTTGCCGTGAGTGAGACGCCGCAAGGCTATGCCTCGGAGTTTGTCAGTAGCTACGAAATCTTCGATCCCGCCGGTCGTCGTGTCGCGGAGCAGCAATTGCCGGTGGCACAAGAGGTATGCAAGAATCGTCGTCGCGATTATTTTGTGCGTTATCACTTGCATGTGCCGAAGCAATTGGCCGCTGGTGAATACACGCTGCAACTGACCGTTGAAGACCAAAAGGGGCACAAGTTCGGCCAAGGCAGTGTGAAGTTCAAAGTAATCTAACGTGGAGTCGGCGTCTCGCCTGCCGTGTTCATGCCGCGCAAGGATGTCATCGTTTTGGGTGTCGGCGGCGTGGGAAGCGCGGCCCTGTTTCATCTCGCGGCGCGCGGCCTGCGCGTGCTGGGTATCGATCGCTTCGCCCCAGGCCATGATCGCGGTAGTTCGCACGGCGAATCCCGCATCATTCGCCAGGCCTATTTTGAACATGCCGATTATGTGCCGCTGCTCTATCGCGCGTACGAACTGTGGCGCGAGTTGGAGCGACTAACACAAACGCCGTTGTTCTTTCCAGTGGGACTTTTGGAAATCGGTCCGCCCGACGGCGTGGTGATTCCCGGCGTGTTGGAGAGCGCGCGAAAGTTTCACTTGGAAGTAGAAGAACTCACGCCGGAGGCCGTTGCGCGGCGCTTCCCGGGGTATCGCATGCCACCTGGAATGCAGGCGGTCTTTGAGCCGCAGGCTGGCTATCTGTTGGTGGAAGAGTGCGTGCGAGCGCATGTCCAACGAGCGCGGCAGCTCGGCGCGGAACTGCACATTGGCGAGACGATTATCAGTTGGCAAGTTCAAGGCGATGGGGTAAAGGTAGTCACCGATCGCGATGTTTATCAGGCGGGGAAGCTCATTATCACCGCGGGTGCTTGGGCCAGCGAGCTGGTAAGAGAGCTCGGCGTGCCGCTACGGGTGTTGCGCAAACATGTCTATTGGTACGGCTCTTCTGGTGCGCTTTTTCGCCGCGAAGCCCGCGCGCCGACGTTTCTCTATGAACTGCCGCAGGGGGTGTTCTATGGCTTCCCTGAAATTAGCCCCGGCGAGATTAAAGTCGGCGAACATACCGGCGGGAGCCTCGTGGACGATGCACTGACGGATGATCGCGCGGAGGATGCGATCGATCGTCGCCGAGTCGATGCGTTTGTGGCGGATTGTCTGGCGAGCGCGACAACGCAAGCCTTGCGACACTCAACTTGTTACTACACGATGTCGCCGGACGAGAACTTCCTGATCGATATCCATCCTCGTTATTCGCAAGTGGCATTTGCGGCCGGACTATCAGGGCATGGCTTCAAGTTCACGCCTGTATTGGGCGAAGCGTTGGCGGATTTGGTAACGACAGGGAAGACGCAACTGCCGATTGAGTTCTTGAGTACGAAGCGGTTTGCGTAATCCGCATGTATCTCGCCCAGTCGCCCGCCTTCTCTCGCGGGGAGTAGGGCAATGGAAACCGCTTACACTAACGCGGCGCTCCACATCCGTTTCACTTGTTGCATTATTGTACCGGGGGATTCGTCCAAGCCAAACTGCCGATCGACGTTGCCTTCGTTGAAAGCGACTTTGTTCATGCCGTAGACATCGGAGGTGGCTTCATTTTGCCCCAGCACGTAGCCGCCGGCTGTGCGAATCGCCTGGCACCCATCAGAGCCATCGCGACCCATGCCGGTCATGATCACACCCAAACAGCGAACGCCAAACACGATCGCTGCCGACTTCATCATCACATCGACGCTTGGCCGATGCCCACTTACGACATCGCCATCGCGTACTAGCAGCTTGCCGCTGCGACCTTGCTTGCGAATCTCCAGGTGCTGTCCGCCCTGCGCGACATAAGCGCAGTTGGGTTCCAACATGTCGCCAGTGGCCGCTTCCTTCACATTCAATCGTGAAATGCTGTTCAATCGTTCGGCGAATTGTTTGGTGAAATGCTGCGGCATGTGTTGCACGATCACGATCGGCGGCAGCGGCGGCACCAGGTTTTCAAACAGCAGCGTCAGCGCTGGCGGGCCACCAGTGGAAATTCCCAAGGCGATACATTTATCGGCCAGATCAGGAGCCGTGATGGAGATCGGGGATGATCCGCTGGACTTGAAGGCGGGCCCGGCTTCACGGCGTTCGCGTCGGCGCGCGGCGCGGTTCTTGCGAATTTCGAGGATGCGCTTCATGTCGGTGCCGGCGACCGAGCGAATTTTGCGTAAGAGTTCGTCCCGCAACGCCGTATCGGCGTTGCGTGCGCCATCGGGCTTGGCGACGTAGTCGATGGCACCGCGCTCCAAGGCCTCTAAAGTGATGTCCGCACCGAGACGGGTTTGCGAACTCACCATGACGACGGGCAGCGGGCGGCGTGCCAGCAACGCGTCGAGCGTCTCCAATCCGTCCATTTTGGGCATTTGAATATCGAGTGTTACCACATCTGGACGAGCCTCGTCGAAGATCGCGAGCGCGTGTTGGCCATCGGTCGCAATCCCCGTGACTTCCAAGTCGTCTGTCGCCGAAATGTAATCGATGATGATTTGACGGATGAGCGCAGAATCATCCACAACCATTACGCGTGTCTTGCCTGAATCCGACATCGTCACTGCTCCTTGCCTGTGAAATAACTATTCTGCCTACCACGATAGGTTCTGCGCCATCATGCAAACTTAGGTTACAGCCTGCGGGCGGAAGCTGCGGTTTGAACGAGTAGAATGCTTCCGCCGTCACAATCGTTAGCATCGTGGTCACCCGATTGGTGCAGCGTGCACAAACGGCTATCTTGGAAGCGTTGATCACGAGCAAGTCACAGACAGCAACGGTGGGAGGAAAGCATGGCGGTGGATACGCCGGCCAAGATCGCCATTTTGGGGGCGGGACCGATCGGGTTGGAAACGGCACTTTACGCCCGCTTCTTGGGTTATGAAGTGGCGCTGTATGAGCGCGGTCGCGTCGGCGAACATTTGCTGCGCTGGGGACACGTGCGGATGTTTAGCCCCTTTGGCATGAATCGCTCGCCGCTAGGATTGGCCGCGCTCACCACGCAAATTGAAGGCTGGTCTCCCCCAGCCGATGATGCGCTCCTCACCGGCGCGGAATATGTCGCGCGCTATTTGGAGCCACTGGCAAGCAGCGATCTATTATCCGATTCACTCCGTTTGGGGCACGAAGTGTTGTCGGTGGGACGGGAAGGCTTTCTCAAGGGGGACTCACCGGGGAGCGACGATCGCGGCGCGTTCGATTTTCGGATCCTGTCGCGCGATGCCACAGGGCAAGAAGTCATTGATCAGGCGGATGTGGTGATCGATACGTCAGGTGTATTTAGCCAACCAAATTGGCTCGGCAGCGGCGGGGTGCCTGCAGCGGGTGAACGGCAATTACGCTCGCAAATTGAATATCACTTGCCCGATCTCAATGGCGCCGATCGCGAGCGTTATGCGAATAAGCACACGCTGGTCGTCGGCAGTGGTTTCTCGGCGGCGACCAATGTGGTGGCGCTGGCCCGCTTGGCGATAGAGTTTCCAGGAACGCGCATCACCTGGCTGACGCGGCGCGAACCCACCACTGGACAAATGGGGCCTATTGCGGTGATCGCCGACGATCGCTTGCCGGTGCGCCGCGAACTAGCGCTGGCGGCGAATACACTCTGCGTGGGGGAAGCTTCGCCCGTGCTATACTGTCCGCTGACCGATGTGGAAGCGATCGCGCAGAAAGCCGATGGCACGTTTCAAGTTGAACTGTCCGGCCAGCAGGAAGGAGTAATTGCCTGCGACAAGATCATCGGCAATGTCGGCTATCGTCCTGATCGCGGCTTGTACGAGGAACTGCAAGTGCATCAATGCTATGCTTCGGAGGGACCGATGAAGCTCGCGGCGAAGCTGCTAGGTAACGCATCCGGTGATTGCCTGGAGCAAACGTCGCATGGACCGCAAACGCTGCTCAATCCCGAACCGAATTTTTACATCCTGGGTAGTAAGAGCTATGGCCGCAATTCGGCGTTTCTGCTGAGTATTGGCCTGCGACAAATTGTGGAAGTCTTTTCGATCATCGGCGATCG
>JBGSHH010000667.1:0-2049 GCA_041752355.1 Pirellulaceae bacterium
CCAATACGCAGCAAGTCGAGACTGTGCTTGATCTTACGTTCAAGCACTTGCTGCCCGCCTATCGCGAATTCCACAGCGACCTGCTGTTTCATCAGCAAGAAGCGTTCCTCTTCAATCCGTTCTTTGTGGGTCGGGCCTGCGAGGCGATCCTGCAACAGAGCGCCGCCTGGGAGGATCCCGGCAAGGCGACGCGGGGCGCGCTGCACCTGTTGAACGATTACATCGGCCATCGTCCTGTCGCTGTGCTGGAGTCGCACAAGACCGAGCCCTATCGGCACGAATGGCTTCGCCCTGTCCCATATTACATTCGTGGTGCGGGCGTCTCGTTGGGACGCTACCACGAGGTGGTCGAACTCGCGCTGGACTTACTGACCCACACCGATGAGGAAGTCTTGCGGGCGGCTTGTTTCGATCCCCAGCAATTGGACGAGCTAGCGATCGATCCGCGGGCGTACGATTTCGATCATCCCGTGAACAAGCGTCCTAACTATCACTTCGGGCAATGGGATCCGCATCGCATCGACAACGCCGGTAACTATCGGCGCTTTGTCGTGCAGCAAGTGACGCTCGAATCCTTGATGGGCCGTTTGACCGAGACTGGCGAACTGCCGCGCAAGGAACGTCTCTTTGAAGCGGCAGCGGTATTGGCAGGCACCATACTGATGGCGGCGGGGGTCAGCGGGAGCGGTCCCGATACGTTCGATTCGTCGACTAGCCTAGCGAAGCTGCTCCCCCGCATTGCGCAATACCGCGACAAGTTCTACGAGCGACTCTTTCAGCGCACCTCAGGCAAGCATGCGCAGCGCTTGAAGGAAGAGGCGGCGGAGAAACGCCAGCCTTTCGGTGGCGCGCGCCAACACTTAAACGCGCAACTGGCGCGACGCCGCGCAGCACAACTGGCGCACGTCCATCTGGCGGAGATCTTCGCGCAGATGGGTTTTCGCGAAGCGGCTACGCGGGAGGCGAATATCGTTCCCGCCGCTAGCGCACGCATGCAATGCCAAATCGATTGCCGCTTGACCACCGCGCATCAAGCGCTCAACGAAGGTCGCCTGGCCGATGCCGCCGCGCAGTTGCCTGAGATCGAACAGACGCTCAAGCGGGGCATCGAATGCGGTGCGATTGCGGACCCGTGGAATATTCTCGGTTTTGACGCGAATTTCAGCCTATTTCCCGCGATGGAGAATAGCGTTCGCGATCATCGCTGCGACGAATTGGTCGCGGTGATGGAACAGATTTTCGCGCTCTATTCGCGGATGTGGAGCGAAGCGGCCGCCGACGATCAAGACGCGATATGCCAGATGGTGTCGCAGCAGTTCAAAGCGATTGCCGAGTGGTGGCATCAATTCGCCGTGCATGAAGTGAGTAGCGTCGATGGTTTCCACGCGCTCGATGTGTATCACGCTTCGGAACACGTCGCCCGCGCGCTACGATTGTGGCATCAAGGGGGAGCCTCCACAGGCGATGTGGCGTTCTGGGCGCCGCATGCCGAGATGTTCGATTCCCCCAAGGCTTACGCGCTGGTGGTGGAAGCGTTGCTCGATCGGGGCGATTTTGTGGCGTCGATGGCGCTACTCATTCATTGGCTCGGTCAAGCGGAACGCATCGGTTTGGAGCAGGCCGATACGACATTCACCGAACTTGCCGAACGTTGGATGCAGCAGTTGCGACAAACGGGGATCAAGAACGCCGCCGGCGAGCCTGACTCCGACGCCACCTGGTCGCTGCTGCGCAAGTTCATCGACTATCTCGAAGCCAACGCCGAGACCTACGGCCGCGCGCCGCAGTTTGAACTTGGTACGCGGGCCACTAACGATGCCAATAAAAACGAACCGCCCGAACTCGCCACCGCAGGCGATGAGGAGGAAGAGCCGAGTTTGTTTGATGCCGCTTACGAAGACATGGTGTATCGCGACAGCACCGATGACGGCGTGGAAGGTGAAACCGTCGAAGATGGCGATGCCACTGCCGACGAACTGACGCGCGAATCCAAGCGTCTGGCCGAGCGGCTTGCGTTTTTGGCCTGCATGTCGCGCTTGTGGAAGCAAG
>JBGSHH010000668.1:0-2267 GCA_041752355.1 Pirellulaceae bacterium
ACTTGGAAGCTTGACGAGCAGGCGGATGATACGGCGGTCTGGAAACGTTGTGCAAACTACAGTTCTCCCGCAGGCTGCAACTGGCTGACAAATGCCGCCGAAGAAGAGACGCTTTGCCGCTCTTGCCGGCTCAACCAAACCATACCCGATCTCGATGATCCCGATAGTTGCCTTTGGTGGCGTCGGATCGAGAACGCGAAGCGCCATCTCGTGGCCCAATTGCTGGGACTGGGCCTGCCGATCATGTCGAAGGTGAGCGAAGATCCCGAACATGGTGTGATGTTCGACTTGCTTCGCTCGCCGAAGGAAGGACCGCGAGTGCTGACCGGACATGCGAACGGTTTGATCACGTTGAATGTGGAAGAAGCGGACGACTCCATTCGTGAGAGAACCCGCCATGAAATGCACGAGCCCTATCGCACCTTGCTGGGGCATTTTCGCCACGAAATCGGCCACTATTACTGGGACCGGCTGGTCGCGGACACGCCGTGGCTGGAGAAATTTCGCGAACTGTTCGGCGATGAAAGAGAGGACTACGCCGCGGCGCTTAAGCGAAACTACGAGCAAGGTCCGCCAGCCAATTGGGCGGATCAATTCATTAGTTCCTATGCTTCCGTTCACCCTTGGGAGGATTGGGCGGAGTGTTGGGCCCATTATCTGCACGTGGTCGATAGTCTCGACACGGCGCTGCGGTTTGGCTTGCGTGGCGAAGATGTGGAACAAGCTGTGGAACCGTTCACGATTGATGATCTTTACGATTCCAAGGCGCCAGACGCTAAGCAAGTCGTTCTGCTTATTAACTCTTGGGTGCAATTGACGACGGTCCTCAATGAACTCGCCCGCAGCATGGGGCAGCACGACTTCTATCCGTTCGTCCTGTCACGCCCCGTGTTGCGCAAGATTCACTTCATTCAAATGATCGTGAAAGAGGCGCGCGGGGGAACTTCGTTGATTGGATAAGGCGTCGAATATGGCATCGCGATGACAATGTAATACGTCTTGTGTCTCGCGAATTTGGGATGGTCTATACTAACGGTTGCCTGGCTCCAGCCGAATTGTTTTCGTCGCGATAACTTCCGGAGGAATTTATGCATTTCACCGACCTTCGTGCGCGTCCGCTGCGCTCCGCAACCGTTCGCTTCCTCGGTGGGATGTTCGTTGCGATTGTTGTTGGTTGGCTGAGTGCCCCGACTGCGGCGCTGGGAGACATTGCTCCCAATCCGCTCAGTGGTGGCGTGAATTTTTCCGGCTCGACGAATCAGGTCAGAATGAGCGAGGAGAGCGTGACGCTCAAGATATCGGCGACACGGTGCGCCACGCATGCGCAGTTTCAGATGAAGAATCTCACCGACGGCGATGTGAAGATGGAGGTGGGTTTTCCGTTTGCGTATCCCGACGACTTGCGTGATTTCAAGGTGAAGGTCGATGGCAAAGCAATCGAGAACGTCGCTGACGAAAACATCAGCCGGAAGCGGAAGTGGAAAGTTTGGACGATGACTTTCCCCGCTGACAAGGTCACTACCGTCGAAGTTGAGTATTGGAACCAGTTGCAAGCGACCTACAGCTGGACATCGGGAATCGACTCGGTGCCGGGTGTTCTGCTGGGCTTTACGGGGTACAAGACGAAACCCAGGGGCGAGGCCACAGAAGCTGATCAGCATCAATACAACGAATTGGCCAACCGACTCAAGCATGCTGAGGTAGGTTACATTCTCAAGACCGGAGCAGGCTGGGCGGGAACGATTGGCAAGTGTCGGATTGAGGCCAAGTTTGAAGGGTTTACCACTGAGAATCTGATCACGCGGTTTCCACTGGCCAACCCTGACTATCAGCCCAGGAATCCTAAAGTCGAACGCGATCAACTCGTCTGGTTATTGGAGGACTTTGAACCCAAGGACGATATCTACCTGCAGGTTTCGCCCAACATAACGCAGCGTGAGCTAATCGAATTCTTCGAAGCGACCCTCAAAGAGCATCCGCACCACCCCACGGTGGCGCGCATGTTGGGCGAGTATTCTAAATCGCCTGAGGAGATCCAGCGATACGAGCGTATGGTCGATGCGATGCTCGCGGCCTGGTCGACGCGGTTTGCGATTGAAGGCGCCGATTATGTTGACCGCGAGCATGCACAGCAATCGATTCGTATCTGGTTCATCGTGCGAAATATGACCATTCAGTCGGGCGATCGAGAGAAATTGAATGACGAGCGACTCAAGAAACTGCTCCCATCCATCAAGGCCATCGCGCAGCGGATGCAAGCTCAAATG
>JBGSHH010000669.1:0-2296 GCA_041752355.1 Pirellulaceae bacterium
AAGGGGCAGGTGCCAGACTACCGGGTTCCTTACTCGGGCCACGATTACCCCGATCGCGCAGGCGGCACCATCGCCGCGCTCACCAAGTATGATCGGGCTTTCAACAGCGGTCGCGACATTGCCACCGAATTTGAACGCCGCGATGTCGGTGCACACAAACGAGGACGAGGCGGCGACGACGCCCCACGTCGAGGCTTGTTCGGACGCTTGATTGCCAGTCGCGACCGCGACCGCACGCCGACCTGGTATGGGCACTGCAACGGTTGGACCGCCGCCGCTATTCGTCATGCCGAACCGAAGTTCAGCGTTACCAAAAATGGCGTCGTCTTCACGCCTGCCGACATCAAGGGCTTGTTGGCGGAGATCTACATGTACTCGAACACCGAACATCTCGGTGGTCTGGATAGCGCCATCAATCCCGCGACGCTGCATTTGGTGCTTGGCAATTGGCTCGGCAATGGCAACTATCCGCTCGGTATGGAAGCTGCTTTAGGCGAAGTCGTCATTAACTATCCGCTTTATTCGTATCAATCGAAGATTCGCAAGATTAGCGATCAGCAAGTCGAAGTTCAAACTTGGGCCGTGTACACCGTCAATACACCGCGCGAATACAACGAAGGGCCCAAGCTCAATAAGACGATGTACTTCCATTACTCGTTGAACCTAAATGACGAAGGCGTCATCACCGGCGGACAGTACTACGGCGATGGCAACCGCATCGACATGCTTTGGACCCCTCTCAAGCCGGTGCAAGGTGGACAAAAGGGCAACGAGCGCGGTAACCCCCACGTGAACACGAAGGAAGTGCTCGCATTGTGGCGCGCCAGCGTCGCGGAAGAGACTCGCAAGAAATGGCTCAACGTTGATCCGACCGACGAAGACGCCATCCTGCCTCCGGAAGAGGAGAAGAAGGAAGAAGCCAAGCCTGCCGACACGGTCGCGGAGACGACACCAGCGGACGACGCCAAGCCGGAAGAGAAGCCTGCCGAGATTCCCGCTCCCGCGACGACCGAACCAGCACCGTCCGCTGAGCCGGCTACACCGACGGAGCCAGCACCTGCGACGGAGCCAGCACCCGCGGCTGAGCCAGCCGCTGCGGAACCTGCGGCCACCGAACCCGCGCCAGCTGCCACACCCGAATAACCTACGCGGTACTTCAATCCACTCGAAAGGACACGCTACACCGCGTGTCCTTTTTTATTGGGCCAGGCATGCTTGCCTGAACCTTTCCTCGTGCATCACACGCCAAACTCCGTCCCCAACTTTCCGAGAAACTCCGCTTGCTCTTTCGGCGCGCTCGCGCGCCAGTCGCGGAAATGGGCGGCGAGGGTTTTCTCCGATGCACGTTCGCCGAGGTTGTAATAGCACAACGATTCCCAACCTGAGGGTGTGGCTTCCAAGAGTGGCAGCAGGCGCGCGGCGATGATGTTGTTCCAGTCGCGCTGTGTGCTGTTCTTGCGCAGCAACGCTTCGTGCTCGCGAAACCACGTTGGGAAATCGGCATCGGCGGGAAAATCGGCGGCGGTTTTGTCGAGGCGTTCTTGAGCGTAGCCGGTAAGCGACTTGGAATAATCCTTCCAGTTACGATAAGGGGGCTTGGTTTGCCATGACTGGCCCATCGCGCGAAGCGCAAACAGCGACGCCGTTTCACACAGCGATTCCTCCAACCAATGATTCGCCTTGCGACCGCGCAGCCATTTTTCTTTCCATTGATTGCTGTGTCCCGCGAGCGCGTGGCAGAACTCATGGGCGAACTGATAGGCCATTTGCGCCCATTGCCGTCCGCCGACATTGAGACCAATCGCCACGCGGCCATCCTCGCGATGTGCAAAGTCGGTGATCGGGCTTTCGTGACTGCGATAGATAAAGAAGCCAGGCACTTCCCACTTGGCATGGGGGCAGTGCTGCCAAATCGCCTCGCCAGCCGATAGCAACACCGCCTTGATATCGTCCGCGCCGGCATCGCCAAACTTCCCTTCTTCAACCGTGAATTTTAACTCTCGTCCCGCGAGGGCTTCGCTTTGTTCTTGTTCGGTCTCGGCGCCCCACGCCTGGTATGCCAATAGAGGCGACACAGCGAGCAGTTTCAGATAGTGACGACGAGCAAGCATGGCTTTTTCAGATTCAAAACGTGGAGAGTGATTTTGTTTGAGAGCCTAGGAGTCTGTCCGGGAACTTACCTTGTTGGCTGAGTGGATGAGCAGGCTCGCAAGGGGCTCGCGGTGGTGATGGCCGTGGAAGTTGGGCGATTTGCAATGGCTCGAGGGTGATTAATGCGTGTTATGGAGGCAAGTTT
>JBGSHH010000670.1:0-5339 GCA_041752355.1 Pirellulaceae bacterium
GCCCAACCATCGGCGAACTTCTTATTCGTACCTACGCGGACAATTGTCACTGGATTAAACCTTGTCTGGGACTTGGGGCAATAAGGCCACAATCGCTCGGCAGTACCCCGATCCCGCCGCGATTTGCTCACTGAATCTTCATTGGTACCGCGCGTACGACCTGGGGTCAAGCCGCCGAGACGCCTCTGGCCGTTGTGATTCACCTTCTGATACCACGCTATAATCCCCTTATGGAAACTGATTGTGATTACGGTGTGCCGATTCCAGGCGAAGTCCTGCCGCCTGAGCAATGGGCGCGGACCGCGCTGAAAAGACTGCCGCCGCCTGGACCCATCGACTGGCCAGCGTTGTTCGGACGTGATGTTCCGGTGGTCCTCGATTTGGGGTGTGGCAATGGTCGATTCGTGCTTTCCAGCGCGCTGCGGCGCCCAGAACTAAACCATCTGGCGCTCGATATCCTGCCGCTGGTGATCCGTTACGCCACGCGTCGGGCCAATCAGCGTGGATTACATCACACGCGTCTGGCGGTGTGCGGAGCGCACGAGTTTCTGGAGCAGTATGTCGCGCCGCATAGCGTGGCGGAGTTGCATCTTTATCATCCGCAGCCGTACCGCGACAACACGCTGGCGTTTAAGCGGCTGATCACGCCGCAGTTCCTGGCGCTGGCCCATCGCTCGCTGACGCCGGACGGCGTGCTTGTCGTTCAGACCGACAATCAAGGCTATTGGAAGTATCTCGCGAAAGTCGCCCCGCAATTCTTCGCGTTTGAGGAACTCGCTGGCGTTTGGCCCGATGCGCCGCAAGGGCGGACACGTCGCGAAATCTACGCCCGGCAGCATCGCATGGCGATCTATAAAGCGCAGTGTCGCCCTCTGCCGGAACTCAGCGATGCCACTGCCAGCGAACTAGCCGCCGCCCTCCCCTCCCCCGATTTCGACGCCCGCAAGAAGAAGTCACACCGCCCCCGCCGCCGTCGCTAAGCTCAGGCCCTACAGTTCTTGGACGCCGTAGAAACCTCCGCGATTCGTGCGGGTTACATCCCAAGGGCAATCGAAATGAGAAGACGCGCGACGGAGGCGACCATGTTGCTGGCCATTGGACGATTCAACGGACTGAAAAGCAGACTAGTTCTGGGTATGCTAGCGGGGTTGCTCTGCGACGCCCTCTCGCCAGCGACCTTATCCGCCGCAGCAACGGAGCCAGTTCAGGCGGGCTTTGTCTTTATCGACGGGCGGTTCGTGCCGGGACCGTACGAGATTGAGGAATCGCCACAGGGGGCCAAGATCAACGGCCACGAGGTAAGTTTCGCCAAACGCGGGTCCCGTTCGGATGAGAATTACGGCACGCGTTTTACCAGTACGAATTCATCCTATCGAGTTCCCGGCGCTCGCATGCAAGGTTTCGGTCCATCACAGGGTTCACCACAGGGGCCGCCGCAGGGTTGGCGACCGGGGGGGCCTTCACGTCGCGATCGAGAGAGTCGCGCTGAAATGGATTGGGAGATTTTGCGCCTCCAACTCGCGAATAATGCCCTGCTGATCGCGTTTGCGAACACGCCTGCACTGATTTTGCAGCAACGGGAGGCGGAGTGCTGTCTCAAGGTGCTCGCCGATCGCGATCCCGCTGGTGTCGCCCAGGCGGAATTGCTCGAGAAGCTGCCAACGACTGCCAACCGCGATGCCGTCGTGAAATGGCTCAACGAATTCCAGCCCACGGAAGCTTTCCTTACGCCCGCGTTGGCGTTGGTGTCCAATCTGGAGAAGCTGGAAGCAGCCAACTATGCCACCATCGACGCGAATATCCGCCTGCAAACCTTCGCCTATCCGTTGACGATGTTCGGCATGGTGATGAGCGTCCTTTCACTGGGCCACTTGCTCCAATCAGCACCCCGCCCTCGCCACGAACCGATCAACGAAGCCTGGCAGAACGATTTGATTCGCGCCACGGTCTATTCGCTCGGTCTGGTGATCGTGCTCTCGGGACTCGATTTAGTCTGGACTTTGCTTGCGTCGCAGGCGGGACAAATGACCGAGGTCAATCCGATCGGCAATCAGTTGATTGGCAGTGCTTCGATGCTGTCGCTCTTCAAGATCAGCGTCACACTTGGCAGTTGCGGCCTGCTCTATTTCCTCCGCCGCCATCCTCGCGCGCAATGGGCGTCGTGGTGGGCCTGTCTGGTCTGCACCGTGCTCACGTTCCGCTGGTTGGTGCTGAATTCGATGTTCATTACTTGAACCGCAAGTGAATCGTTGCACTACTCCTTGGGCGGCTTCGTTGGCGAACGTACTTTGTGAATGATGTAGTTGTCTTTGGGCTTGTAATCCTTGAGGAGCTTTAAGAGCTTGTCATCTGCTTTGCCTGCGATGGTGACATCGGCCATCAACGCGGAGCTGTCTTTCAGTGCCTGCAAAATGAGCTTGTTCTCCGGGAGAACATCGTCCGGGCCCATTTGAGGCGACAGTATCACAAACTCCATCAAATAGCCGTTGCGAATGATATAGCGGTGAACCCCAAAAACATCCAAGGGGCGCGTTACCATTTGTCCGGTGAAGCCGTCGCGAATCTGTACTGGATGGCCCAAGCCAATGTAACGAACAACGGATTGCAGTACCTTTCCCTCTTGCGTGCCGATGAACTGTAAATCTTCCAGGTAGCCCCCTTCACGCAGGAACTCCCATTTCTGATTGGAGGCCACGCGTTCCAAGACGATGTCATCTTGGGGAAACTCCTTGCGGATTTTCGTGGAGACGATCGCCGCATTGTTACCCAGCTCGCCCATGAACTGCGCGCGATAGGTAATGCCAGGTGCGATTTCCATGTCTTGCACATGGACTGATTTGGAGCCCAACGCGGGAATCTTAACGGCATAGCTATTATCGCGGGCGTAATAAATGCCGTCTTCGATCTTGCCTTCGGCTTTATCAACGATGTCGATCGCGCTGACGATGGAAGAGGAAGTCCCGAAGAGACATAACATCAAGCAGGCGATGCGGCTTTTCATGGGAGTTCTCTATGGTGGAGGTAGGGGGTTTTTAGTTCATGGTAGTTAATCACAGTGGCGACTGCATCTGTTCGTGGTGTTGCGATTGTGCCGTTTAACGGGGCCTCGCGAGGCGATTATCACCCTCCTGAGTCCTTTCCGGCGTTGCGACAATTCTTATCCCAGCTTAGACTTAGGACGTGTGTCGCGGTTGTTTCTAAGTCCTAATAAGAAGCTCCACTCTCGTGCCCCTGAACGATTTCGCCTGCCAACGGTGTACCAACCCACGCTGCGGGGCGACCTACGGGGTCGAAGAGGTCCGCACGTCGTGCGCGAAGTGCCAATCGCTTTTGGATGTGGCCTACGACTGGAATAAAGCGCAGCCCCCCGCAAGCCTGAAGTTCTTCGAGGAGAAATGGTCGGAGCGGTACAACCCGGTCCGGTTTAGCGGTCTCTGGCGGTTCCACGAACTGCTCCCTTACGCCAAGCAAGAAACGATCGTCACCGCTGGCGAGGGGCAAACCCTGCTGCAAAAGGCGGATTCGGTCGGGCAATTTGTCGGCATGAAGCCCGGCTGTTTGTATCTGCAATATGAAGGCATGAATCCCTCTGGCAGCTTCAAAGACAATGGCATGTCAGCCGCCTTCACGCACGCGCGCGCAGTCGGTGCCAAGCGGGCGGCCTGCGCCTCGACCGGCAACACCAGCGCTTCGCTGGCGATGTACTGCGCCACGTCGCGGCTGATGAAGGGGGTGATCTTCATCGGCACAGGCAAGATCAGCTACGGCAAACTCTCGCAAGCGCTCGATTATGGTGCCCTCACGGTGCAGATCGCTGGCGACTTCGACGACGCCATGGTGCGCGTGAAGGAAGTTTGCCACGACTTGAATATGTATCTGGTGAACAGCGTCAATCCTTTCCGCCTGGAAGGACAAAAGACGATCATGTTCCGCGTGTTGGAAGCGCTCCGCTGGGAATCGCCCGATTGGATCGTGGTCCCCGGCGGCAATCTCGGCAATAGCAGCGCGTTTGGCAAAGCGTTCATGGAATTGCACGAATTGGGACTGATCAAAAAGATTCCGCGTTTGGCCGTCATCAACGCCAGCGGCGCGGAAACGCTCTATCAGCTTTATGAAAAGCGAGGCTTGCGCTGGAACAAGGGCGCGCCCGACATGACGATCGCCGACAAGTTCTACCACGAGATGGACCAGGAAAAACGCAAGGCCGATACGATCGCCAGCGCCATCGAAATCAATCGCCCTGTGAATCTGACGAAGTGTTTGCGAGCGTTGGAATTCATGGACGGTGTGGTGCGTTCGGTGAGCGATCAGAAGATCCTCGACGCGAAAGCGCAAGTTGGTGCCGGCGGCATAGGTTGCGAACCGGCCAGCGCCGCGAGTGTCGCGGGGGCTAAGCTGCTGCGCGAAGAAGGGATCATCAGCGCCGACGAGCGTGTCGTTTGCATTCTCACAGGGCATCAATTGAAAGACCCCACTGCCACGGTCGCCTACCACACGACCGATCAGGAGCAATTCAACAAGGTGCTCGGCAGTCGCGGCGTCAAAACGGCCTCGTTTGCCAATCGGGCCGTCGCGGTGCCAAACGACCTGGATGAAATCATCCGAGCGATTCGGTTATACTCGTAGGGTGTGCGGAGCACACCATCTATTTCTGTTTCCGTGTTGGTGTGCTGCGCACACCCTACGTATTTGGGCTTTGATTATTATGTCGCAATTGCAACTGGCCATTCATGGTGCTGGCGGACGGATGGGGAAGCGTTTGATCGCGCTGGGGAGCGCCGACCAAAGCGTGAAACTCGTCGCAGCGCTGGAGTACAGCAAGCATCCTCACCTGGCTGAAGATGCAGGCGAACTCGCAGGCGTCGGCAAAATCGATCTGCCACTCACCGCCACCGTCGCGGGCAAGTACGACGCCTTGATCGACTTCTCCTCGCCAGAAGGTGCAGAGTCGGCCATCCATATCTGCGTGGCCCATAAAATTCCGCTGGTAATGGCGACGACGGGCTTGTCGGAAAACGCGAAGAAGCAGCTTTACGCGGCAGGCGAAGTGATCCCCGTTGTCTGGTCGCCTTCGATGAGCACGGCCGTGAACCTCACCATGAAGCTTTGCGCGATGGCCGGCAGCGTGCTGAAGAACCTGCCAAGCGGTTGCGACGTGGAAATCATCGAGCGGCATCATCGCTTCAAGGAAGACGCCCCCAGCGGTACGGCGCTGAAGTTTGGCGACATCATTGCGGGCGTGATGGGACAAGCGAATCATGTCCATGGTCGCGAAGGCAAGACCGGCCAGCGTGCACTCAATGAAATCGGCTATCACGCCGTCCGCACAGGCGATAACC
>JBGSHH010000671.1:0-6684 GCA_041752355.1 Pirellulaceae bacterium
TGGCACGGTCGGCGACGACACGATCCTCATTAGCCAGCAGAAGGTCGCACAAAGCGGCCAGGTACGCTTCGATATCTCCCTCGCTGGCGTGCCGCTCCCGGGCTCCCCGATGTCGGCCACGATCCTCGGTTCCAGCGGCGAATCCCTCATCGAGCAGTTTCAAATCTCTGGCCTCGCCGGACACGACGTGATCGGCTTCGTCACTGCTGACACGCGTTTGCCGGTCGGCATTCAAAATCCCATCACGGCGAACCTCGCCGATCCGCTCGATCTCTCGTCGCTCGCCGCGCGCTCGCGCGATCAGGTCGGCGTGTTCCTCGGCGACAGCGGCAACGATCTCCTTATCGGCTCCGCCGGGCGAGATTGGCTCGATGGCGGTCGCGGCAACGACGTGTTGTATGGCTTCGGCGGCGACGACAGTTTGTGGGGCGACAGCGGCGAAGGTGCCAGCGGCGACACCGACGTGATCTTTGCTGGGCAAGGAAACGACGACTCTGTCGGTGGCCAGGGTCGCAACGTTCTCTACGCCTGGTCGATCGCGCCCGAAACTCGACTCATCCCCACGCCCGGCCTCACGTTCGATGCGGGCGACGTGGCAGGGCTGATCAGCGGCGGACCGACCGCAAGCTTCGGCGTCTATGTGAATCCCACCACCGGCGCGCTGAGCAACGATAGCAACAACGGTGCGTTCGCGCTCGAAGCCACGGGACTTAATCGCGTGCTCGGTGGGCCGCGCAACGATCATCTCTTCGGCGGCACCACGGTCGACTTCCTCTATGGCAACGGCGGCGAAGACGTGCTCCTGCGCTCAAACGGCACAACCTTCGAATCGCTCGACGAAGGGCTCGCTGGCGATGAGTGGAAGGAGTACGCGCGCGAATCGGATCAGGTCTGGTACATCGGCGGAACGAACGCGGCGGACGAGATCCATGTCGACTTCGTCACCGAACCCGGCCTCCTCACTGATCATCATCTCGTCACGCGGCTCACCAATAACAACGGCAACTTCAGCTTCGCCGCGCAGGTGCGACTCGATTTCGCCGCCGCCGATGGAGATGGCACTCCGATCTGGAACCCGCGCGGCCTAGTCACCGATTTCGACGCACTCCTCGCGGCGCAAGAAGGGGACGCCCGCGCCGAGCGACTCACTAATCCAGATCCGCTCGAAGCGCGGCTCATCAACAACTTGCTCCCACCTGAAGGTGACTTCCTCCTCATCCTTATCGACGCTCTGGGCGGCAACGACAAGATCACTGTCGGCCCCACCGTGCAAAAGACCGTGTGGATCGACGCCGGCGCTGGGGACGACGAAGTCACCATCCGCGGCGGCAACACGATTCTCGTCGACAAGGCCGAGCACGGCGCAGCCGTCAGCGGCCTCAGTGCGCGCAACGATCTGCCGGCGCAAGCCTTTCCGCTGTTTATGGCCTCGCCTGGCGCGCAGTTCACCGGTCTCACAATCGATCACGCGCAGGATGTCGATTGGTTCAGCTTCTCGCTTACGCAGGCGGTCACCAGCGGCAAGCTCTATCTCGCCAGCGGTTCGCCGATCGATCTCCTTTCGCTCGCGATCTTTCCGGCGGGTGTCGATACGAGCGTCGACGCGAACAAGATCAACGCCGTGTCGTTCGCCTCCACAGGCGATCGGAGCGAGATTTCGCTCAATGGTCTCCAAGCCGGGCAGACCTATCTGGTCCGCGTCGCCAGTCCCAATGACGTGCCGACGACGTACGAACTGCGCTTCGATCTCGTAGGCAACCTCACGCCGGCACAGCTCGCCGCGCTCACTGCCACCAGCTTCTCGCTCCGCGAAGATGTAATCCGCATGGACGTGATTCTCGGCGGGCCCGGCGACGATATTCTGATCGGCGGCGCTGGCGAGGACTGGATCTTCGGCAACGACGGCGACGATGTGCTGAGCGGCGGTTACGATCGCAACGCGGCCGACTTGCTCATCGGCGGTCCCGGCGACGACACCTTCCAGATCCTGCCCGACGAGCTCCCGCTCCTTGGCAATCAACCGAATTCGCTCTTTCGGCCTGGCACGCGGACGTTCCTGCCGACCTATAGCGACATCTTGCAAGGCGGTGGCGACCAAGACCGCGTGCTGTTCCTCGGCGGCGATCTCGATCGGCGCGGCTTCGAAGTCCCCGACTACGTCGCCATGCAGTACAACACGCTGCTCCAGCGTTATGAGTTCACCAGCCTGGTGTGGGACATTGGCACGCAGCAGTTTCAGACCTACACCGACGCGCAAGGCAAACTGCAATTCGTCCGCCAGTACATGTTCTTTCAGCCGCGCGATGTGGAAGACATGCAGATCTCGCTCCGCGGCGGCAGCGACGTCGCCCACATGGATCCCGGCTTCACCTTCCGCCCAATCTTGGATTCGTTCGGCAATCTCTTCGTCGATAATAGCGTCGATCCTGCCACGCTCGAATCGTGGGGCTTCGAACTCGGCGATTACGAGCAGCGCGCGCTGCTCGCGAATGTGCGGATCGAAGGGGGCGATGGCCACGACTTCCTCTATGGCGGCGTGAACAACGACATCCTCGACGGCGGCGCCGGCAACGATCTGCTCGTCGGCGGCGCTGGCAACGACACGCTCACTGGTGGCGGCGGCAACGACCAGCTTATTGGGCAGACCGAAAGCTTCACGAACCAGGCCTATCCCCACTCGCCTGCGCGCCCTGCAAGTTTCCCGGTTGGGCCGCAACCTGCCGAGCGCTACGAATACGACTTCGCGTCGCCGTTCCTGTTTGCCCCTCCGCCGGGCCCGCCGGGACTCGTCGTGGGTGAAGAGCTTCCAGATTTCGGCGAAGTCTCCGATGTCGCCTTCCGTCTCGAGCACATCATCGCCAATGCGGGCGTGCCGAAGTTCAGCGCCATTGGCGACTTCAACGGCGACAGCCACGGCGACTACGTCGCCACCGTCGGCGACAAGAGCTACATCGTCTTCGGGCCGCTTGACCTGAACAACATCGAGCAGCTCGCCGATCGCGGGCAGGTCATCATCGACCACTCCGCGCTCGGCAAGCCGGCGCAAGGCATCGGCGATATCGACCGCAACGGCTTCGCCGAACTGGCGTTCCTCAAACAGACTGCGTCCGGCGCGACAATCACGATCGTCATGGGGAGCAAGACGCAGTGGCCCAACCGCTGGGACCAGGCGTTCGTCTCGACGCTCGTCTACTCCGGCGCGGGCGCCAATGCCCGGCAGATCACCGTGCCGGCGGGCTACGTTTCGCGTTTGGCGGAGAATCGTCTATTCATTCTCGATGCCAGCGGCGACGGCCGCGCCGACATCGTGCTCATGAATAATGCGTCGGCCGATGTGCCGTCGATCGTGCCGAACGAATACAACCTCGGCTACTTCTGGCTGGGCAGCCGCATCAACTCGGGCTCAATTTTCACGCTGGCGGATGCGGAAACCGTGATTCGCACCACCGAGCCGGTTGGATCGACCGGCGCCGTCATCGCGGGGGATCTCAACGCCGACGAAGGCGCCGATTTGTTGCTGGGGCTGTCCGGCTGGTCCACGACGTTGACGCATTCGGCGGGCACGCCATTCATCGAGTTTACCGCACCCACTCGAGCTCTCAGCCTGCAAGTGCAAACGGGGACCAAGTCGGCATCGCTGTTCCTGCAGCCAGGAAAAAACGTCGCGGAGTTTGTCGCCGCGCTCAATGCCGCGCTGGCGAGTTCGAACGTGGGCGGCTATGTCTTCGCCACGGATCTGGGCACGCGAGTGCGGCTCGCGACCGCCGAACGAGGCTTGGGAACTTCGCTGACAGTCGGCTGCGGCAATGTCCCTGCCTCCAATTGCCCGGCGGAATTCACCGCGCTCGGTTCGAATACGCTGGCGTTCAACGGCAGCGCCGGCCAGAGCATTACCGATTTCAACACCGCCGTCAGCAACGCGACGGTCAGCGGTATGACGGGCGTGATCACCAATGTCTCGGTGCGCTTCGACATTACACATACCTTCGCGGCGGATCTCGATATTTTCCTCGTCAGTCCCGACGGCACGCGCATTAAATTGGTGGACGAAGCCGGCGGCAGCGACAACAACTTTACCGGCACGATCCTCAGCGACAGCGGCGGCACTTCCATCGCTAATGGAGTGAGTCCCTTCACCGGTACATTTCGCCCGCTCGAACCGCTCTCGGCCTTCCAAGGCAAGGCGCCCAACGGCAATTGGTCGCTCGAAGTCTACGACGACGCCGGCGCGGATAGCGGCACGCTCAATAGCTGGCGCGTCGATGTGACGACGGTGACGCCGCTCACGTCCAACGGCGTCGAAGGAGCATCGACGTCGATCGACGGTCCACTCGTCAGTTGGAACTTGATCGACAAGTCCGTCATGCGGCTCCGCCCCACCGCCGAGCGTAAAGCGGCCACTCCCGT
This sequence comes from Pirellulaceae bacterium, assembly GCA_041752355.1. Taxonomy (GTDB): domain Bacteria; phylum Planctomycetota; class Planctomycetia; order Pirellulales; family Pirellulaceae; genus JAEZGD01. The sequence continues at coordinate 4,408 of JBGSHH010000671.1, forward strand.
TGCGCTGGGCGACTTGAACGCCGACGGCTATGACGACGTGGGACTCGCGGCTGCCGACGGCATGCGGATCTATCTGGGGCAACCCGACCTTCAAAATCTGTTCTTCGACGACGATTCCTTTATCACCAGCTACGTGCGCGACGCGACCGGCGGCGACTTCAATGGCGACGGCCTCGGTGATGTGGCGATGGTGTCCAATGGCTTCCCCTTCGAGACGATTCCGCTCGGCAATCTGCTCGATGATGATGCCGACGCGACGCTACAAGGCGCCATCAATACGGACGCTAACGGCGCCATTGCGGAATTGGGCGGCTTCGCGGTGGCGACCGTGGTCAACGCCGCGACAACGTTGCCTGTCTCCTTCATTCCCGGTCGCCCGCTCATCGCCCTGGCGAATCTTGGCTTTGGCGTCGGCACGGCCGGCAGCGCGGCCAACGATGGCGGCATCCGCACGCACGGCGCCTTCTCGGATTCGATCGGCAACGGCGAGCAGGGCATCAACATGTCCGCCAATAGCCTCATCACGTTCGATCTGTTCGAGATTCGGGAAGAGGCCGGCTTGCCCGTCAACGATCCCAACGAGTTCTTCAAGCTGCGCTTCGTCGCCGATCGCGTCGGTATCAACGACAGCCTGCTGAGTGGCTCGCCGGCTTCGGATGTCGTCCCCGCGGTCATCGTCAGCCGCGACGATGGACAGATCCTGTCGGCATCGGTGAACGGCGACGGCGTCGGGTTCACCTTCAGCGGCGGCGTGTGGCAATTGACGGCGCCGTTCGCCCCGGCTCTGAAAGCCGATGGCCGGTTCGTGAATATCAACATGGCGCTGCCGCACAATGCTCGGTTCTTGACGCTGGTCGTCGCCAACGGTGCGGTCAACGACGGACGCAATCTGGCGGTTTTTTCCGGCGCGCGGATCGAGGTTCGCCCGCAGGCTCCTTTCCAGCCATTCACGTTCACGAGTCCGATCGTCGAACTCTTGGACTCTCCGACCGACGGCCCCGGCGCGCTCAACGAAACGACCTACAACACCGGTGCATTCCCCGAACAACGCGGCTTCCTGTCCTTTGACGGGCAAACCGACTCCGTCTATCTGCCGCCGACGCTGCTCGAGGGGCAGACCAACGTCACGGTCGGCTTCCGCATGAACCTCGACCAGCAGGCGCAGTCCCGCGTCATGACGCTGCTCAATGGTTCGCGCGTCAGCGGCAGTTCCCTCTTCGATGAGTTCACCATCCGCATCTCCAATGGCCGGGTCCTGCACTTCAGCACCGGCGGCGTGACCAATAGCTGGACGTTGCCTGCTTCGGTGACGCCTGGCACGTGGCACGATTACCGCCTCACGCGCGTGGTGCAAGGCGGCTCGCGCTTCGTGTCCCTTTCGGTGGATGGCGTTTCGTTCTCGGGGGGCACGTTCATCAATAACGTCATCGATCTCTCGCCGCAGTTCCTGACGCTGGGCCAGGAGAAGAACATCAACGGCCAGAACATCGCATCCCGCGCCTTCCTCGGCCAGATCGACGAACTGATGTTCTGGAACGAGCCATTCGCCGTCAGCCCCTTCCAGCCATCGCTGCTCGCGTGGTATCCGATGGACGAGGCGCGGCTCGATTCGCTTTCCGACCGCAGCAACAACGCGCGGCACGGAGCGCTCGGCGGCGGACCCAATGCGCCCCTCTATATTTTTACCGAAAACGCGTCGACGCTCGTCGCGCAGCTTCCCGTCGATGTCAACGAGGACGGCTACGACGACCTGATCTTTACCACCGCGCACTTCTCGTCCGGCGCGACGACGTTCGACACCGCGCGCATTCATCTCGTCGCCGGCGACGGCCGGCGCGTGCTCATCCCCGAGAATCGCCATATTCTGGAGAACATCTCCATCCGGGGCGCAGGCGGCTTCGCCGTCGATCGTGGCGGCAGCGCGACCGATCAATTCACCGACCGCGGCCAGCCCTTCGCTTTCCCGGAAGGCAACGACGAGATCTGGTTCGAGTTCCACACCCTCGGCGACGGCAAGGCGGGCGACATGCTGCGCCTTGTCGCGCCTGGCGGCGGCCCGGTCGCGTTCAATGTCCGGGCGGATCTCTTCGACGGCGAAGGCCGGCTGCTGCATGCCAACCAACAGTCGTTCGACTTGCGCACGCTGCCGGCGGGACGCTACTTCCTCCGCGCCACGCGCTTCACCGCGACCTTCTTTAGCATGAATCTCGATCCGACTTCCTTCGTCATCGAGCTCTCCGCCCCCACGCGCGGCCACACGCACGAGTCGCCCCTCAT
>JBGSHH010000672.1:0-2708 GCA_041752355.1 Pirellulaceae bacterium
GTTGCGGCGGCGATGCTTCATCTATAAGAGCATTCCACGAGTGGGTCAACGAAAGTAGCGACTTGCTCATGGGACGGAAACCCGCAAATTTTGCATCTACATATCAGCATGCTTCAACAATCATCAATCACCGCGATCTGATTTCCCCATGCCAAGACGCGCTGTAATCGGATGCATCTCGGCGAATCAGAACGCTCTCAAGAGTGAGCGACGTTCGAGGCTTTACCAAAGATCGAACGCGCACTCGATGGCGAGCAACAACCGATCATCAACGCTACTAGTAGCCTCAAGGCGAAGGCGCATCGTACAGGTCGCACCGGGCAGAGGAGCCACCTGCTAATCAAACCATACAACAGGCATGGATGATGCGAGTGTTCGGGATTCGCTAAACGAGGTGAAAAGGGTTGGTTTTGGCTCAAGTTCAGCCCGCGAGCGGACGAAACCGCTCTTCCCCCCACTGCGGTGCTTCGCTATCCTTCCCCCACGAATTTCTCGGCGAGGAGGCCTGAGCGATGGTGAGCAAATCTTGGTGGGCACTGGGGTTGATGATGCTGATGGCGGGGAGCGCCTCCGCGCAAATGCAGGACGACTCGACGCCCAAGTGGCGAACGCCTGGTAAAGGTGTTGCGCCAACCGCGCTGCGTACGGCCACATTGCCGATCACGCCGACCTCGAACACCACGCCTGCACCGACCACGCCGCCTGCGATCACGCCGGTCGGTGGTTCGCGCAAGAGCGATGTGATTCCTTCCGCTACCCGAGTGACCAAAGGAACAGGGCAACTGCCGACCGATCGGGGACAGGTCTGGCGCGAGTATGATATTTCGCCTTACACTTCCAAAGTCACGACGACCGAGAAGCCGGAGCAGGCGATCATCGATTGGATTCTGCGCGAGACCGGCACCGATACCTGGTTCACCGGCGATGTCTGTTTGCTGCATGCCGATCACGACACGCTCCGCGTCTATCACACGCCGCAGATGCAACGCACGGTGACGGAGATCGTCGATCGATTCGTGGTCAGTCAGGCCGATCCGTACACGATCGGCATGCGCCTGGCGACGGTGAGCAGTCCCAATTGGCGATCGAAATATCATACGCTGCTGCGACCGGTCACCGTGCAATCGCCGGGAGTGGAGGCATGGTTGGTCTCGAAGGAGAACGCCGCGTATTTGCTCGGCGAGTTGCGCAAGCGGACCGACTATCGCGAGCAAGATGCCGCCGGTGTGCAGATTCAAAATGGCCAATCGCAGACGCTGGCCCAAACGCGCCTCAAGAGCTACACGCGCGGGCTGCGGATGAAAGAAGCCTATCCGTTCTATGAGCTAGAGAATGGCCAGATCGATGAAGGCTACTCGCTGCAACTGAGCCCCTTGTTTTCGGCCGATGGGCGTTCACTGGATGTGGTGTTGAAGTGCCAAATCGATCAGGTTGAGAAGCTCATTCCCGTGGCGATGGAACTGCCGGCAGGTGGGACGGTGCAGCGCGTGAACATTCAAGTGCCACAGGTGGTGTCGTGGCGTTTGCACGAGCGTTTCCGCTGGCCAGCCGATCAAGTCTTGCTGCTGAGTTGCGGTGTCGTCGCCACGCCTAGTGGCGAGAAAGCACCACCGCTGGGAATCCCCGGCCTGGCAGCGCTATCTAGCGGTCCCGCCCGCGCCGACGCCTTGCTGTTTGTCGAAAGTCACGGGCAGATCGACGCCGCCGTTTTGGAAGCGGCGCGAGAGAATGCTGCGGCACCGGCAGGGGCACCGAGTGGGGCGAGGTATTAATCGCTAAGTTGATAGGGCAGATGTTTGCGGATAGAATGAAGAGATGCCTACCGTACTTCGGATTGGGCCATATCGATTCTTTTTCTACGCTGGCGACGGCAGAGAGCCTCCCCATATTCATATCGAGCGGGACGACTGCGAAGCTAAGTTTTGGCTGGAACCTATTCGACTAGAACGCAATCGCGGATTCAGTCGCAAAGAACTCAATACGCTACGCGAATTAGTGGCGGAGTATCAGCTAGTGTTATTGGAGAGTTGGAATGAGTTCTTCGCAAATTGAAGTTAGAGAACCGCTAGCGATTCGCGTCGAAGTCAGCGAAGACACGCTTTTAGTGGAACTTGCCGACGGGCGTTCGATCGCGGCGCCAATCGTTTGGTTTCCTCGACTCAGTCACGCCACATCCGCAGAGCGCGATGAGTTTCGGCTCCTTGGCGGCGGGACTGGCATCCATTGGCCATTGATTGATGAAGACATCAGCGTGGCGAATCTGCTGGCGGGTCAGCCTTCGATGGAAAGTCAGGCTTCACTCAAAAAGTGGTTAGCTGGGCGTGCGCATGCTGGGTAAAGAATTCGCCTGCTAATTTGTGTGACGCTTGCGCAGCGGCTACCATAACCTCCCCGGAGGACTGTTATGTACCGCTTGCAAGTGCTGCTCGTCACGCTGGTCGTGAGTTCGTTCTGCTCGCCATCTATGATTTGCGCCCAACACCCTGCCTCCATCGCCGGTTACGATCGACCCACAGGCGATCGCAAACAAAGCCGCTCGGTGGTGCTGGCCAAGCATGGCATCGTGGCGACGAGTCATCCGTTGGCAGCGCAAGCAGGACTGGATGTCTTGAAAGCAGGTGGCAATGCGGTTGATGCGGCGATCGCTGCCAACGCGATGCTAGGCGTCGTCGAGCCGATGAGTTGCGGCATTGGCGGCGATCTATTCG
>JBGSHH010000673.1:0-2663 GCA_041752355.1 Pirellulaceae bacterium
CACTCTCTTTCCCGCCTGACTGTTTCCACTGCGCCGTAACTTTCGCCAAATAGTCCGCCGCGGCTGTTTGTTCGCTGGCACTGGCCGGGCGACAAACGGTTAACTCAAACGCGCGATTGATCCGCTCGGCATCACTGGTCGCGGGTACTTTCAATAATCGCGCCGCCAGGCCTTCCGCCTGCGCGTGTACAAATTCGTCGTTGAGCAAATACAGCGATTGCAACGTCGTCACGGCGCTATCGCGCTTGGGCGTGCTGGCGTTGGGATCGGGACCATCGAAGTTCGTGAAGTACGGCACTGCCGTCAGTCGCGCCGACATCAAGTACACACTCCGTTGGTTACTGGGATAGCTGGCGCGAAACGGATGATGCTGTGTAAACTCCCACTTCTCGACCGGCGGGAATGGATGCGGCTCGTTCGGCATCGTCAAATCGAGTTCACCACTGAGTGCGAGCAATGTGTCGCGCAGTGACTCGGCATCCAAACGACGGCGACTAAATCGCCAGTGATAGGCGTTTTGCGGATCGATCGCCAGATTGTCCGCGTGATCGCTGCTCGCCAGACGATAAGCCCGCGATAGCATAATCTGCCGATGCAACTTCTTGAGCGACCAGCCTTCCGCCACCAGCGATGTGGCGAGATAGTCGAGCAGATGAGGATGCGTAGGCATCTGACCACGCGCGCCAAAATCGCTGGGCGTCGTAACCAGTCCGCTGCCGAAGTGTTGTTGCCAAACGCGATTGGCCATCACGCGCGCCGTGAGAGGATTGTCAGCCTGGGTTAACCACTGCGCTAGTTGCAAGCGACCGCTACGCTTGCCTTCTTCCGCAGTGAGCTCATGTCCACCGAGGATATCCGGAAATCGTCGTGGCACTTCGTGGCCGAGTTTCGTCGGCTCCCCACGCTGATGCACTTTTGCATTGCTCGGCGACTGTTCCGACATGGCATAAGCAAGTTCGCTACTCACTTTCCCATCCTTCATCAGCGACACGAAATCGCGTGGCTTCTTGTCGAGTTCGATGCCGGGGAAGGGATATTTGGTGCTGTTGAAGATACCGTAGAGTCCATAGTAGTCATCCTGCGAGATTGGATCGAACTTATGATCGTGGCAGCGAGCGCAGTTGATCGACAGTCCCAGCACCGTGCGTCCCATGTTGTCGATCGTATCTTCAATGGTCAGATGCTGCGGATAATCATTCGACAGCGAACCAAATCGCCGCGATATCGCTAAATAACCGGTGGCGATGATTTGTTCGTTGCGTTGCTCGTCGCTACTGGCCGGCAGCAAATCACCTGCAACTTGCTCGCGCACGAACTGATCGTAAGGCTTGTCAGCGTTCAGCGAGCGGATGACATAGTTGCGATAGCGATACGCCTGCGGAATAGGGTAATCCGAGTTGTCACCAGCGGTGTCAGCATAGCGCACGAGATCCAGCCAATGCCGTCCCCAGCGTTCCCCATAGCATGACGAAGCGAGCAGGCGATCGACGACGTTCGCGAATGCGGCTTCCGATTCATCCGCCAAGAACGCCGCTGCTTCTTCCGGCGTCGGCGGCAAGCCGGTGAGATCATACGTGGCGCGGCGCAACAGCGTTCGCTTATCGGCCAATCCAACAGGCTTCAGGCCGTGCTTGTCGAGTTCGACCTTTAAGAATCGATCGATCGTTGATTGTCCCCATTCGGCGTCAGTGACTGCAGGGACCAACGGTGGCGCGATGGGTTGAAACGACCAAAACATCTTGCCGGCGGAAATATCGAACTTCCTCTTGACGATTTTTCCTTGTCGCGGATCGGGCGCGCCGAGTTTTACCCAAGCTTCCAAGTCCGCGATCTCGCCTTTGGTGAGTTGCGCGGCTGGCGGCATCTTCATATCTTCGTTCTTGTAATTCACCGCTTCAATCAAGAGACTCTTGGTCACATCGCCAGGCATCACGGCCGGACCGGTATAACCGCCGCGACGCATCCCAGCTCGCGAATCGACGAGTAGATCTCCCTTCACCTCTTTACTGTCGGCGCTGTGACATTCGTAGCAATGTTTCACCAAGAGCGGGCGAATCCGTTTCTCGAACAATTCCAAACCGGCCGGATCGCGATCGGCCATCGTCAAGCCATCATGCACGCCGCGCCAAACTTCAATACCGGAGAAATTCGCCGCGCCGCCGCGACTGGTCAAACGAATCTGGCCCTCGGTGACATCGACAAGCCACGGCCCGAGGCGTTCCCAATGTCCCGTCGCGCCGCTGTTGTAGCTGCCGATCACTTCGCGATCATTCACGGCGATGCTGTAGGTCTCGGCATTGTTGTCTTCCCACACAAAGAGAAAAACGGAGTACTCGCCGGCAGGCACATTCGTCAGTCGCACTTCGTTGCCGCCCCAGCGACTGGATCGCAGCATTTTCGCCCGCTCCGCGTCGGTATCCGGTACCAGCTTGACGCTTTGGTTTTCGAACGCTTTGTCCTTGCAGACATAATCCTTGGCTTCTTGCCCTTCCCATAGCATGCCATCAATGGTCACCGCCGGCCCGTTGAGATTCAGCCCGCGAAAAAAAGTCGACTCGGCGGCATTCGCGGCGTCAGACAACAGCCAACCAAGGACCGCGATTAACAGCGCAGGGCAAATGGCTCGAACCATAACGTGGCTCTAGAGAAGGAAAAGGGAGATC
>JBGSHH010000674.1:0-31593 GCA_041752355.1 Pirellulaceae bacterium
CGCCAAGTGCACGCAGCGCGGCAGCGCGAACGGCTTTATCGGATGAGTCCATCGCTTTGAGCAATTGCGGCACGGCGTCGATACGGCGCTGGCCGACGAGCTCGATCAACATGGGATATGTCTTGCCATCGGCTTTGCCTAACAGCGCGACGATTTGCTCATCGACTTTGTCGCCAGGGAGTTCCGCCAGCGCGGCCTTGGCGGCTTGCGTCAAATCGGCATTGCCCGCTGCGGCGGCATCCAACAGCGTGGGAACACAGGAAGGATCGCCCACGCGACCTAGCGCATTGATGGCGGCCAAACGTACTGGCTGCGGACCGGCTTCGGCGGCTTTCACCACGGCGGCAATGACAACGGTCTTAGGACGATCGGCCATGGCGGTAATCATCAAGGCGGCGCGCTCCGGCGGAGCTTTGGACATTTCAGCGGCCAAAGCCTTGTCGACTTCGCCCGCGGGAAACTCTCGCACGGTGCCCAGCGCCAGGCGGAACATGGCTTTGTTGGGCGAGCGGAACTGTTCCATCAAGAGCGGAATGCCTTCTTCACCCCGGGCGAGGATCGCGCCGCGCGTGCCTTCGATCTGGCGTTGCAGCGGAACATCGGCCTGGCGAACTTCATCATAGATAGCAATGGCTTCAGCGGGGTTACCTTCGGTATGCAGACGTTCCGCGCACAGCACGCAACCTTCGGCAACGGCCGAGCGAACCTCTTTAGGCGCGTCGGCGAGTTGGGCACGCAGAACTTTGGTGGCTGCGGCGTTGCCGATGCGACCGAGTGCGACAGCAGCAGCGGAAGCAACGGCAGCTTCTTTGGCTTGCAGTTGTTTGGTCAAGGCTTCGACCGATTGGGTATCGCGCCGCACGCCGATCGAATTGATGCAACCGACCAGCAAGCGGCCTTCGAGCGTTTCAGTCGCCTTACGCAGCGCTTCGCCAGCTTCCGGGCCGGGGATGGCTTCCAGTGCGATGCGCGACCACGAAGAGAGTTCGGGATCAGGCAGCAGTTTCGCGAGATCTTCGACAGCGGCACCTGAGCCATCGACGGCGAGCAGCTTGCAAGCCATCGCTTTGTCAGCCTTGGGAGCATCTGAACGGAGCGTCGCCAGCAGTTGCTTTTCCTTCTCCGCCGAGATGTTGGGTTCGTCCGCCGCAGGCAGCGACGTGGTTACCAAGCCGATCGTGACGGCGAGCAGCAGTAGCCGGATCGAATAGAGTTGAAAGGTATGCATGTGTGTATTTCCAGATGATTAATGGACGTGTGAAGAGGTTCCGATGGGGCAGCGCGTTACAGCCTCCATGGCTCGCGCAGCGCCTCAGATCGCAAACGATTGGCTTGCTCGTCGTTGACGAACATATGGGTGGTGTTGTCGTACTTCACTTGACGTCCCAGATAGAGGGCGACGTTGGCAGCGTGGCAAGCGATATGCGCGTTGCACGCGGCGTCGGCATTGCCTTTGGGTTGGCTGCGTGTCTTGACGCAATCGAGGAAGTCACGCACATGGAACGTCGCCGGATAGCCACCGATCTCCGCGACCGTGCGCCCCGCCAAGAGCGCAGGCGAACTGAGCACGAGCTTGCCGCTGTCGCCTGCTTCGACCCAACCGTCCTCACCTTCAAAACGAACAGGACACGAACCGAGCGGAATCCAGCCTTTTTCGCGGAAGATGAGTTGCGTGCCGTTCTCATAGCGGGCGACGAGTTCGCCATCTTTCGGGGCGTTATATTCGACCGGTGGAGGGCAATCGCCGACCGCCCATTGGCAAAGATCGACGCAATGCGAACCCCATTCCAACACGCCGCCGCCTACCAGGCCGCCACCCTTCTCAAAATTGAAACCATCGAGCAGCTTGGGATTGAACGGTCGCCAGGCCGCGGGGCCAAGGTACATGTCCCAGTCAATCGCCTCTTTGGCGGGCTCGGGCGCGGCGGGAAGCCAACCACTCATCATCGCCTGCATGCCTGCGGGATGCGCATAAACTTTGTTAAGCTTGCCGAGCTTGCCGGTGCGGGCCAATTCGCAAGCAAAAGCGAAGTGCGGCAAGTTGCGGCGCTGCGTGCCGGCTTGGAAGATGCGACCGGTGCGGCGCATCGTTTCGGCGAGGATCAAGCTTTGCGCGATGTTCTTCGTGCACGGCTTCTCACAGTACATATCCTTGCCTGCCTTGGCGGCATTCATGGCGGCGGTAGCATGCCAGTTGGGACCGGTGGCGATCAGCACGGCGTCGATATCTTGGCGATCGAGCAGCTCGCGGAAGTCGCGATACATATCGCAGTTCGTGTTGCCGTACTTCGTGTCGGCGATTTTCTTCACGGCGTTGCGACGCGCTTCTTTGATATCGCACACAGCCGCAAACTGCACATCCTTTTGTTCCAGGAAGCAGCCGAGATCATACGTGCCGCGATTGCCGATGCCGATGCCACCTACCACCACGCGCTCGCTGGGAGCGACAGCGCCATCCAGTCCCAAAGCGGAACTGGGAATGATCGTGGGAGCCAGCACGGCGGTGCTAGCGGCAGCGAGAGAGGTCTTCAGAAATCGACGCCGATGAAGCGGAGCGTTCTTCTTCGACATGGCTTATCTCCTGGTCGTGGGAATCGCCTGCTGGCCAGCACGCGTGCGTTGTGCGTTAGCCAGGGCCTGAAAAGTAAGCCCACAGCATACTCCCGCCGCTGGCGCGATGCCACATGCTGGGCGGAGATTGGTGGGGCAGACAAGAATGTTTGCCGCAACGTGAAAGGCTACGGCTCAATCACCACGCGAAAGCCAATGTAGGGGCTGGTGGCGGTGGGATCCTCCCGCTCGACTTCATTCCGCTTGGTGGCATCGAGTTGCTCCCCTTCCTCGCGGAGATGGTCGAAGAGCAGGGGCTCGAATTTGTCGTAACGCCGACCTCGCAAAACGACGGTCGAGAATTCGCCGCTGCTGGCGTCGCGGGTCCATTCGGAGCCGTTGCCGGCCATGTCGCGAATGTCGAAGGGACTGATGTCGTCGCGGGCGGTTCCCACGGCGATCGGTCCGCTTTCGACGCGATTGACGGCGATTTGCGGCAGCGCGGCGGCGGTATCCCACACGCCTTGAAAGGGACCGGGGGCCGGGTTCGCGAGGAAGCGACCGGCGGCGGTATCCCATTGTTCACATGTCGGCAACTTGCCACCCAGCCACAGCGCGCATGCATTCGCCTGACGGTAATTGGCACGCATCACCGGCAGCAGTGGATGATCATCCGCTGGCAAATCATCGGCACCTTTGGCGGCCCCCAATCGCCGCCAGGCATCGGGCCAGAGTTCGTTGTCGGACTGGTCATCGTGCGGATACTGTTGATCAAAAGCGGCGAAGAGTTCATTCCAAACTTTGTTCTCCAGCATGTAAAAGCTGGCCACTTTGGCGTTGCCACTACCGGCGGGAATGAGCACGAACTCGCAGAGTTTACCACTGGCCAGTTCCACGCCACCAGGGAGTTTACGCACGATGCGATTCCAATAGTTCTTGCCATCGGCGGCGACATGCACGCGGACGGCGTGTCGCGCTGGCAAGCAATCGGGCGGGACCGTCATCGGCGGCGGTTGAATGGTGACCCGCAGCACATGTTCTGCGGCATCCTCGCCGGTGCCGACATGGGTCTTTACATCATACGACCGGCCGTAACTTGCTTCCGGGAGGTTGAGGTCGCTGGCGATTCTAATCCGCCAAATGGTTGCGTCGGAGTCGGCATCGCCACTGGAGGTCGCCGGTTCAAACTTCAGTCCCGTCGGCACATCCCGAAATGCCGGCTCGAATTTGAGATTCGCAGGCGCATGCATCAGATGGAGTTCAAACGTCGTATCCTTTCCAGCCATCACATCGAGCGCTGCCGGAGCGGAGATTTCCAGAGGATGCGATGGATACCAGATCCAAGCGACAGCACCCAAAGCAATGGCAGTGGTTAACATCGCGAGCAGCGGCAAGACGGCCCGGCGAGTGAGCGATTGCGGGGCGACGCGATTATCGCCGATCGTTGCCGCGTGCAGTGCCGCGACGAATTCGGTACAGTTCGCATAGCGCTGCTCGTTCTCTTTGGCAAGCGCTTTATGCAAGACCTTCTGCTCGGGTTCCGGCAATGGTGCCAAATCGGGGCGCGTGTGCAAATGGTCAAGCATTACATCGGCGTAGGTCTCGGCGGTGAACAGGGGGCGCCCCAAACGGAGTTCCACATAGGTCGATGCCAGACTGTATTGATCGCTGGCAGGACCAACCTTGTTGCCCCATACTTCCGGACTCATATAGAGCGGCGTGCCCGTAGTGGTGGCGTGGATGTCGGTTCCCTTTTCCATCACCAGTCGAGCGAGACCAAAATCCGCGAGCTTTGCGTGACCACTCGCCAGCATGATGTTGGCGGGTTTGATGTCGCGATGCAGGACATCGTTGGCGTGGAGATAATCGAGCGCTTCGGCGACTTCTCGCAAGTAGCCCAACAGTTCAGGCACCGGGATGCCCGGTAAGCCTTGCTTACGACACTCTTCCTTGCGTTGCTGCAACGTCCGATCGGCCAGATCCATGACGATGAACAACTGACCTTCCGAAAGCCAATATGCTTGGACTTGCAGCAAGAAAGCGTGGCGGAGGCGTTTGATCAGTTCCAAGGCGCGGAGTTCCACTCGCGACAGCTTGTTGCTGGCCGTCCAGCGGATGATCTTTACCGCCACCTCCACACCACCGGGTGCGAAGGCTCGCCAGACATCGGCGAATGCGCCTTTGCCGATACACTCGAGCAATTCATACCCTTCGCCCCCTGGCATGATCCGGCGCGAACCTTCGGAGCGAATCGGTTCCGACGAACTGGTTCGCGTCATCGTCGCCCCGGCCTGGATGGGCAACTCCTCAGGCAAGGACCAAGCAAGCGAAGAGTTGATGGTCTGGCTCAGGAGCGTTTTGAATGTAACAAATTGCTCGGGAAAGCGCTGTTGATAACTATCGAGGTCCGGCTTGTGTCCATATTTAGTCCGGATACGGTATTCGTCGTAGATCAGTTCGACAGGCAATCCCGACGCGCCTCCTAGTTCCGGAAACGACTCCAGATATTGTTCCAGCAGGGGCTTATCCCCACGCCGCCAGCGATATGCCAGATCGGTGGGAATGAGGTGATGCAGCATCAGCACATAGAGCTGATCTTCAGGGGAAGGCAGGAACTTGGAGAGATAAACATCGTCCGCGCCCGGCCGGTACGATTGCCAGGCTTCGGCGAATTTCGAGGCCAATTGCTCGACGCGGGTGCGTTCCAAGGGGCTGATCGATGTGGAACGGGAGGTCTCGCTCATGCCGGGGCAATCAACCGAAAGGCTTAATGCAAGGGAAAGTGCCTGTGCGACAATGGGGCAACTACGGTAGGATAAATCATAACATCCTCGGACGCTTTGCGGGAATCGAACAATGACGCGGTGTATTGCTGGAAATGCTCGCTGGTGGAATTTGATCTGTCTGGTCGCTGGCGCAATCGGGCTTTGGAGCGGATCTTCAGCCTTCGCGGCCGACGACGGGGAACCGTTATTGCGCCTGGAAGCAGGCGGGCCGACAAGCTACGTGACGGCGCTCGCGTTCAGTCCCGACGGTAAAACGCTTTATGCCGGAAGTTGGGATAAGACGGTTCGTGTTTGGCGGCTCAATGCGCAAGGGGAGTTTCAACTCAATCCGGCTGCCTGGCGCGTGCCAATCGGCCCCGGACTGGATGGGGCTATCAACGCCGTCGCCGTCTCTTCGGACGGTCGCTGGCTGGCCGCCGCCGGCAAGGCGATCGTGCAAGGGGCCGCTGATTTCCGGAATCCCGGGCGCGTGCTGCCCACGGTCGGTGGCATGACCGATGAGATGCGACTGGACGAAGGGACGATTTACGTCTTCGACACCAACAATCGCACGACCTACACGCTGCGTGGCCATCGAGGAGAAGTTCGTGCGCTCGCCTTTGCGCCAAGTTCCGCGGATGAGCCGATGTTGGTTTCCGCAGCCCGTGAGTGGCAGAGCAGTACGGCCGCGTTTATCGGCGCCGCTCGACTGTGGAACGTGACTGCAGCCCAACCACATCTGGCTTCGCGAGGTTTGCCGGAACCCAAACACGAGACCTGGCCCAAACTCGCAGTGCAACGTACCGGAGCCAAGAGTGATGCCTTGAACATCGGCATCGCTTGGGGGGATGGGAGTTTTCGCGTCTGGGATGTACAAGCCAATCGTGTCAACGAAGCAATGCGGCAAGGGCAGTTTCTCGATACGGTTGTATTTAACGATGCGGCGAGCGAATTCATCACGGGCGCGGTCGGCGATGATGGCAGCACACGGATTCGCTCCTGGCGCGCGGTGGCAAATGCAGCGCCTCAGATGGATGCCGGGCGCAGTATCGATCTAGCCAAGGCAGGCGAAGCAATCGTGGCGCCACGCGGATTGGCACTCGCCTCGATTCGTGCGGACGGCAAAGCGGATACGCTGTTTGCCGTGATACATCGGCACTCGTTGCGTGAAGCCGATCAGGATCAATACGAACTCTGGTACATGCCGCCAACGCGTGGCGCGAAGATCCAACCCTTTCGCTTGTGGGATACCGGTCCTCCTCCACGACGCGTGCCAGTGATTGCCTCCGCACCGCAAGGACGACATATCGCGGTCACACGTGGCGCGGAAATTTACGTTTATGCGATCGACAGCCTGTCGGCAGGTCGCAATGAGCCGAGCATTTTGCGGAGTGCTGGCGAACACATTCGCGGTGTGGCCTTCGTGCGTCAAGGTGCCGCCGCCGATGCACCCCTGGGATTGGCGCTAACCGAGCGTACGATGCCACCGCCCGCCGGATTGAATAGGCTCGCAGAGAGCGATGCTATTTTTGACTTGAAAGCGAGCAAATTGCAGGACTATAAAGCGGCCGATGGCTGGCGACTCGCCGCCAGTCCCGCCGGCGATTGGCGATTGCAAGTGGAAGTGGTTGGACCACCGCAGCGTGCCAAGATACTAATCCAGCAAGGCGATCAACGCCGTGGCACGATCGAGCTTGAAGCTGGCTTCGTACTCACCGACTATGCCTTTTGCGCGACCGCCAAGCCGCCCATTGTCGCTGTCGCCGCGCATCATGATGGATTGCCGATTCTCGAACTCTATGCCGCTGACTCAGGCCGACGCATTCGACGCCTTTCGGCTCACTCCGCGCTCGTGCGCTCGGTTGCCTTCTCCGATGACGGTCAACTCCTTGCATCCGCCGCCGATGATCAAACCGTTTGCCTTTGGCGACTGGCTGATTTAGATAAGATCGTCAATGAACATGGCATGGCCGAAGGTGTCGCCGTTGTTGCAAACGACGATGGCTTGCTAGTGGCAGGGGAAGGCAAAGCTGGCGCGCTCAATGCCGGCGATATCATTTTAGGACGCATCATTGGCGATAAGTTGCTGACATGGCAAACGCCCCAGGCGTTCTACGACGCGTTTTGGAATGCTCGTCCTGGTGAGACCATTCGCATTCGCAAGCGTGATATCAACAAGAAGATTGCCAATGTTGATGTGCCGGTAGTGCAGGGGACCGATGAACGGAAACCGCTGCTTTCGTTGTTCATTACGCGCGCCAACGGCGATCAACCGCGTGGCTGGATCGCTTGGAACCCCATGGGACCGTATCAATCGAGTGCCCAGGATGTGGAGCAGTATCTCGGTTGGCATTTCAACACCGGACGAAACGAATCGCCGGTCGCTTTTGCGCTGGCAGGCGAGTATCGCGAAAAGTACTATCGCGAGAACCTAATCGATGCGCTCATCAAGACCGGCATGCCACCCGAGAACAAGCAAGCGACCGCGCCCCTGCCGGCACCGTTGCTCGATTTGGTGATTGATGGTGGCGAAGCGATCAATTTCGGCAAAACTATCCTCGTCCGAGCGGCTCCCACGAGGGCCAGTTTGCTGGTCGCTGGCTTGCCGATCGATGGCGTGCAAAACGTCGAGCTTCAAATTGGCGCTCAACCCCCAGTCGCACTAGAACGTCAGTCGGACGGCGAAACCTGGTCGGTTGCCTTCGATCCCGGCGATTGGAAGCATGGCGAACATCGCGTGCAAGCGATCGTCCATACGAAAGAAGCGAGACCGCAACACTTCGATATCACCCGTATCGTTCGCTATCAGGCGGCGGCCCCGATCTTGAAGCTGACGCATCGCAAGGTCGCCGGCGGCACGATTCTGGATGAAGCCGCTTTCACATTCGCCGCCGAAGTGCAACCAGGCGAGATGGGCGAAGCCATGCTAGTCACGCTCACGCAGCGTCACGGACAAGAGAGCAAGGTCTTGCAAGAATGGACCACTGATAAGCCGCTGACGATCGAAAAGAACGTTGAATTGCTCGAAGGAGGCAATGTCCTGGAACTGGTCGCGCGCAATCGCGATGCACTCGTAGGTTTTGAATCGTCGGAAGTAGCCGTTGATCGCGCGACTTTGAACTATAGCCCTCGCATGGAACTGCCGAGCCTGGTCGAACTGACACTCCTTCCATTGGAAGCAGGGCAACCCGTCCCTACGCTCGACTTGCAATCGCCTACGATTGTGACGATCGATAAAATTCAACTGGCTGGTGAAATCAAAGGGAGCCAAGGCCAGTTGGAGGTCGCTTCGAGCTTGGGTGGCGATGCCGCGCCGATCAAAGTTTCGCCCGTCGTCGCGGATAAGCCGACCCGGTTCAGCACCGAGGACATTGCACTCAAGCCCGGCGTGCAAACAATTCGCATTCGGCGGCAAGATGGTGTCGGTCCAGCGGTCGAGACCGAAGCCCAGATCGAATATCGCCCGCCACTACCCAACTTGATCGTCGAAGCGCCTCTATCCAACGCAACACTTGTTGACGGGCGTGATGAACCAAAGATCGCACTAGCCGCAAAACTCACTGCCGTGAGCCATCGTCATCCGTTTGAGGCGGTGATTCTCATCAATGACAAGCCATCCAACGTCAAGCCGACACTTGATCTGGAAGCCGGTACGCTTGCAGCGGAAATTCCCTTGTCGCTCGGCGAGAATCAAATCGTCGTGCGACTCACCAACGCCTGGAACCCACCGAGCGATCATCCTATTGCTGTCGTCAAGTACTTGAGTCTGCCGACAGTCGATAAGTTCGCGGAACTCGGCGCGGTTAAGTCGCCTGTGATCGATGTGGTCGCCAGTGGCAAGTCGTCGCTGCCAATCACCGCGCTTGAGATTTCGAGCGACTTTTTGCCGACGCGCCGACTGGCGCTGGAGGAAATTGAATTCGATAAGGCGGCTGGCACATGGCAAGCGACCATCAAGAGCCTGCCAATGCTACGCGATCCGCAAGAACTCGCCGTGCAAGTCTGGAACGAACATGGCCCCGCACAAAAGCCTGGCCGACTCGCGCTTCCCGCCTGGATACAAATGCAGTCACCTCCGACGATTGATCTCGCTTCGGGTGGCAATGTCACGAGCGCGGATTTTGAACTCACGTTCACCGTGCATTCGCGGAAGGCACTGCAGTCCGTTGCGATTTTGCACAATGAAAATCGCGTTGACTTCGCGCCGAAGGTGGCGGAACTTAAGGCCGATCCCACTGGCGGGTACACGCTAGCGGCCAAGGTGCCACTGACGCTCCTACCAGGCGACAATCGAATCTCCGTCACAGCCGCCAATGCAGGGGGATTGCGCACCGAGCAATCGCTGGTGAACTATATCGATCCACCGGCGCGCGTGGTGATCGATCGCTTGGAGACGGTGGATCTGCCGAAAAAAATAGTGCTACCGATTGTTTCGAGCAACGGTCGCGCTCGCGCCCAGCAACCATCGCCGACCGCCAAAGTGCTGGTTCGCGGTCGTTTGGAATGGCCTCGCTCTATCGATCCTGCCTACCTCCGCCGCCTCAAACGATTGCAAGTGTGGGTCAATGGATTTCAACAAGCCCCCGTCGATATCGCGCCCCCTGTGGCAGGACAATTGACAAGCGAGTTTTCCGCGTTCGTCGTACTCAATCAAGACAAAGACAACCGCCTCCAGATCGCCTTGCCCGATCTGACGCCGGACATCGCAACCTTGTTCGACGCCTATGTCGATTGCGAAGCCCCAGTTCGCGAGCAACGTTTGCACTTGTTGGTGATCGGCGTCAGCGATTCACCTGGCGCGCAAGGGCAACTTATGGCGGAGATGTTGACCGCGATCAAGGCGAAAAAGACCGATCGCGGCCTAAGCACGGCGGCGTTTGATCGCGTCGCGCTTTATGGACCGATTGTCGGTGCGGACATTACACCCCAGCAAGTCCGATCGCAGTTGGCCCAAATCAAAGTAAAGATCGATGAACTCTACAAAACCAATAAGTCGAGCGTGCGGCCTGCCAACGATGTCGTGATGATCTATCTGCAAGGTGGAACACTGGCGGAAGCCGAAGGGGACTTCTACATCACAACGCGCACCGCGAGCGATCCACGCACCGAGCGCGCACTACGCGAACGCGAGCCACGCATCTTGATGGATGTGGCGCTACGCAGCCGCACACTCGTCGATTTTCTTACCTATACCACCGGGGCCCATTTGCTGATGCTCGATGTCACCGGTACGAAGCAAGTGGAGCAAGTCGCGCGTTGGCCGATCCATTCCCACGCAGCCATGTTGCGCTATACCTGGCTCAAGGAATCCACAGCGCCGGCTCAAGCTCGCCTGCTCGCCGCCCTCCCCGAGGCGATGGAAGCGTCGGGCGAATTGCGAGAGATCGACGCAAACATCGCCAAAATCCATGTCCGTTTGGCCGGCGAGTTCCCGCTTTCGGTCGCCTATAAGCCACAAGTGCCGGAAAGTTTGGAGGATTTGCTGTTGGGGGAAACCTTGCCGAAGAAGCCATAATGCCTAGAGTTCCGATTTTACCTCATTCACGGCATTGACCCATATTTTCGCATTTTCCATCAATTCTGTCTTTCTCGCTGGTCGATGGCATCCCTAAGAGAGTGACTTGCAGTCGAGTAACCGCTTGCCCACGGATGGGGCTGGGTTCCTTTAGCTCGACTCGGTGCTTTTTGCGGGAGAAGCGGCAATGAAGATTCGTTGGCACGGATTCGCCTACGCGTTTATGGCCTTCATCACGTTCGGCGCACTGAACTGGACACAAGCAGCGGCAGCTGATTGTGGGTGTCAAACCCAGTGCGGCTGCACCGCAGGCTCAGATGAGTGGCTCGACAAATATGGCGATGGGAACGAATCGCCAGCTGGCAATGATCTCGCCGATAACCAATTCGATCTGGGCGAAGGAGCGCCGGCGCAGACCGGTTCCGACTTCGCCGTGCTCGACGCGGCGGGAGCCTATATCGATTCGGCGATCGTCGGTTCGCGATTCCGTCTGCGTGCGGATGCGGGCTACAACAATCCTCGCCCCGACCGTGTTGAATTCTTCTACGGCCAATGCGGATGTTTTCCGAATGCCAACGGCCCCTTACTGCCTGAACGATCGGTTGACTACCAAGAGATCGTGCCTTATTTGGAATATGCTACTAGTGATCGATTTTCGGTCTTCATCGAAGCGCCCATTCGCTTCATCAACCCGGAAGTGAATCCCAACACCGGTGGCATCTCCGACTTGAACGCAGGCTTTAAGTACGCCTTGATCGCGAATGAATGTGAATACTTGACCGCGCAACTTCGAGTCTATACGCCCACCGGATTACAGCCTCGCGGCTTGGGAACTGGGCACGTCTCGCTCGAACCATCGATCCTCTACTTTCGCCGATTTAGCGACCGGTTGATCTTCCAAGCGGAAGTGCGGGATTGGATCCCTATTTCGGACACGACCGTCAACGGCGAAGACTTTGCTGGCAACGTGATTCGCTACGGCATGGGCTTTGGCTATGACATCATGCAACATTACGATTGTTGCACCAGCAGCAAGCTGACCGCGGTTGGCGAATTCGTCGGCTGGACCATCATGGATGGTCTCGCCCTCAACGGCACCGCATTAACTGTGGAAGACCAAACCGGTGTGACTATCGTGAATGCCAAAGCGGGTCTACGGTACGTCAACGGCCAACACAGCTTCTACGGTGGCTACGGCCAGGCCCTGACGAATCAAGTCTGGTATCAAGACATCCTTCGTTTTGAATACGTCATGGCCTTTTAGTGGCGTTCGCGAAGTTGCTACGAATCACTGAGATAGCCGACGAAATTCGTCGGCTATCTCTTTTTGGGGAGCGATTGACGCGCGTCAAGTTGGCGCGCCACAAAAGCTGATTCCAGTCGTCGATTTGCTGACGTAGAATGCCGGTTCGCTACACGTTTACCAACGAGTGTGCCAACCATGATGCGCCGACTGGCAAGAATGTTCGCTTTCCTTTGTCTTTTGACATTCAATAGTGCCTCAGACACGTTGCTCGCCGCCGATCGGCCCAATATCATCGTCGTTTTGATTGATGATATGGGCTGGGCGGATCTCTCCTGCTTTCAGGGTGATCGCGTAAAGACCGAGCATATTGATCGCTTGGCGAGTGAAGGACTTCGCTTCACCAACTTCTACGTCAATTCACCTATCTGTTCGCCTTCGCGCGTGGCGTTATCGACCGGACAGTATCCGCAGCGTTGGCGCATCACTTCGTGTCTCGACAATCACCAGCAAAATGAACAGCGGGGTATGGCACAGTGGCTTGATCCCAAAGCGCCACTGCTGGCCCGCGAGCTACAACGCTCCGGTTACGCCACGGGTCATTTCGGCAAGTGGCACATGGGTGGTCAACGGGATGTGGGGACGGCGCCCCTCATCAAGGAATACGGATTTGACGCCAGCCTGACGAACTTTGAAGGGCTTGGCCCGCGCGTGCTCCCGCTGAAAGATGCCTACGACAATGCGCCGCCATAAAGGCACGATCTGGGATCGGCGAAACTTGGTCACGGGCCGATTCGCTGGGAGGATCGTTCGGTGATCACAGCGGCATTTGTTAACGATGCGCTGCGATTTATCGATCAGGCGCAGCAGGACGGCAAGCCATTCTTCGTGAACCTTTGGGCTGATGATGTGCACTCCCCATTCTTTCCGCCGAAGGTGCTGCGAGATAAAACGAATGGCAGTAAGCGAGCACTCTACTATGCCGTACTCGACGCCATGGACGAGCAACTCGGCGTGTTATTCGATCGCATTCGCGACGATGACAAGTTACGAGACAAGACACTCATTCTCGTGATGTCGGACAACGGCCCCGAAGCAGGTGCGGGTTCCGCCGAACCGTTGCGTGGGGCGAAGACGTGGCTGTATGAGGGGGGTGTGCGATCGCCTCTCATCGTCTGGGGGCCTGGCTTGCTGGCAAAGCAGGTTGCAGGAACGACTAACGACACTTCCGTACTCTGTGCCTTGGACGTAAATCGCTCGCTTTACACAATTGCCCAGACGCCCGTCCCAGCGAACATTCGTCTTGATGGGGAAGACCTGGCGACTTCACTGCTGGGGCTCGACAAACAAAGTCGCCGGCAACCAATCTTTTGGCGACGTCCACCCGATCGTCCCGGCACAGACCAAGAAGACAATCCTGACCTGGCAGCTCGCGAAGGCCAGTGGAAGTACTACGTCAACTACGACGGCGGTTCGCGGCAGTTGTTTGATCTAAAGGCGGATGTTTCCGAGGCAAAGAATGTCATTGCGGAACACGCGGAAGTCGCCGATCGTCTTCAGCGTGCGTTGATCCAATGGAATGCAGACTTGCCGCGCGACGCTGGCGATCCCCAGAGACCTGACCGATAGAGAATTGAGAAAGTGGTTGACGTTGAGCAAATCATCCATTCAACTGTGCGGATTCGCAATGACCAAGTCGTCAGCAACTACTCAATGGACATTTGGGGGAAAGTAACTTGGAGCCGTTAGATCCGCTAGTCATTCTCGCCATTGGAATTGGTTGTGTGTTGGGACTGATCTTGATCTTGAAGGTCAATGCGTTTCTGGCGCTAATCACCTCTGCCATAGTTGTCAGCTTGCTTGCTCCGGGGGCGATCGAGGTCAAGATCTCGCGTGTGGCGGAAGCGTTCGGTAGTTCGGCTGGCGGAATCGCCATTGTGATCGCGTTGGCCGCCATCATCGGCGAATGCATGATGGCCAGCGGGGCCGCCGATCGCATAGTACAGGCCTTTCTCAAATTGATGGGAGCTAAACGGGCATCGTGGGCATTGATGGGCAGTGGCTTCGTCTTGGCGATCCCGGTCTTCTTCGACACCGTATTCTATTTGTTGGTGCCATTGGCGCGTTCACTCTTCCGCCGCACGAACAAGAACTATCTTTTGTATATTCTCGCCATCGCCGCTGGCGGCGCTATCACGCACACGCTCGTCCCGCCGACGCCTGGTCCACTTGTCATGGCGTCAAACCTCGGCATCGATGTTGGTGTGATGATTATGGTCGGAATTATGGTCGCGCTCCCGGCGGCTGTGGCTGGACTTTGTGTGGCCCATTTATTCGATGCCTGGATGCCGATTCCCTTTCGTGATGACAAAGTGGTTGGCACGGAAGACGACGATCCTCATGTTCCCACCAGCACTCCGCCGCTCTGGCTGTCCCTTTTACCGGTACTGCTGCCTGTGATCCTGATTTCCGCCAATACCGCCGCCAATACGATGGCGAACAACGAGCGCGCGGCGAAACTCACCGTGGCTGATATCAAAGATTGGAATGTCTTTCAAGCGAAAGTTCGCGCTGCCGAAGAAATCCCCTCTCCAGCCCGGCAACTCGTCAAAGTCCTGAACCCCGACGCCGTCGCGCTACTCAACAAAGAGGGCGCGCTGAGCGACGCGGATAAAGTTCAAGTGGTCGAAGCACTCAACGTTGTGCTCGCAGGCGAAAACCCCACACCAGCGTTGTACGATCATGCAGCATTTGATGAGGTCACCATCGAACCTTGGAAGTTGAAGAGTGACACGGCGTTGACGGAAGAGCAGAAATCCGTCGCCAAGCAACTGGCCATGGTCAACACGTACGTTGGTGGGAATCTAAGCAATTTGCAACTCTTTGATCGTGAACGCTTCAATCGCACTTTGCTGGAAGCTTCCTTCCCTGGTGTGATCGCAGAGCACAAGTGGGAAACGCCGTTACGGCAAGTCGCGAATGTGACTTCCGTATTCGGCAATGCCAACCTCGCCTTATTGTTTTCAACGGTCATTGCCATGTTCATCTTGTACCGGCAGCAACACCCTACGCTGGCACAGTTATCGCAGACTGTCGAAACGTCCCTCATGAGTGGCGGCACCATTATCTTGATTACCGCCGCCGGTGGTGCGTTTGGGGCGATGCTCAAGACGGCGGAAATCGGCGACGCTATTGCCGCGCGTTTCGCCAACGTCGAAGGTGCGACAGGCATCACGTTTTTGCTGTTGGGCTACGGCATTGCGGCACTGATGAAGGTCGCCCAGGGCTCCAGCACCGTCGCCATGATCACGGTTTCCGGCATGTTGGCGGCCATGGTGGCTGGTGTCGACCTGGGCTTCAATCCCGTCTATCTCGCGACGGCCATCGGTGCTGGGTCGCTGATGGGAAGTTGGATGAATGACAGCGGCTTTTGGATTTTCACCAAGATGGGGCGTCTAACCGAACCCGAAAGCTTGAAGTCCTGGACTATTCTTCTCGCCGTGCTTAGTATCGTCAGCTTGGGAATGAGCCTGCTGCTGGCGAAGGTCCTACCGCTGATTTAGGCAATAGTTGCCGGTATAGTCGGCGAATCAGGAATAATTAGAACCTCCTCGGCGGAACTTATGTGCCGGGGTACTCGTCTGAACCTACGATCAAGTAGCGTTGGCGTGGTGCCTTTGCGCGCCCGCGACCAGTGAATCATTGCCCAGGCCAAGTTCTGCGCAGAAGGAACGAATACCATGAATCGGCGGATGCTCGTGTGGGGAATGTGCATGGTCATGACATGGATTTCGCAGAGCAGGGGAGGGGAGCTCGACTTTCGTGAGGACTTTGCGCTTGCGCCCGATCGCGCGGCGGTTCTCAAGCAGTTGGTGCCGGGCACGGAAGACTTTTACTACTTCCATGCTTTACACTACTTGCACACGGAGCAGTACGAAAAAGCGGATCAATTACTGGCTCCTTGGGTGCAACGTCATGGCGATACGCCGCGCGTTTGGGAGATTCGCACGCGTTACGCGCTACTAACCTACGACAAGAATCCCGAGAAGTCGTTGCAGTATTTACGCGGACGACTAAATCTGACTTATCCGCACGCTCGTGAACTGCTCGACGCGGAGCCGAATTTTCCCACAGCGCTGGATGTCGCACAGTTTTCGCGCGCCAAATTCGCGGAACGCGCGTTCGCGCAATCGCCCCATGATGTCAGCGGTTTCGATGACTCCGCGCTCGATTGGCTAATCGGTCTTCCGCTAACTCCCGACCAACGGCGCAGTTTGCTCACTAGATTGCAACGCCCGGACTATCCCAAGTTGACACAGTTGATCGCGGATGATCTCAAACATCCCAATTCAGGCGGCTTTGGCTCGTTGGCCATTCACAAGCAGTTGCTGCTCGCCCAACTCGATGAATTGCTCAAACTGCAACCAGATTTGCTAAATCAGCACCATTTTGTCGTAGCATATTTGATACGACTGCAGCCGGGAGCGGATGAGAACTGGCGACACGACCCCCAGCTTCTAGCCGCGTTCCTAACTCGTTTGGAGGCATTCGCCAAGCGCTTGGAGCCTGCACACAATAGTCTCAAAGCGCATGTCTTGTATCACCAATTGGAACTTGCGCGGCGCGAGGGGAAATACGACAAAGATCGCTTCCTCGCCTATCTACAATTGCCCCGACCCGTTGGCTACATCTCCAAGCAACTACAAGAATCAGAGTCGATGCGGCGGTTTCCATGCGATTTGAACGCCAACTATGAGGGGGTGACGCTCTTGCCAGTGATCGGCAATGACGAACCCTTGATGCGCGATTATCTGGCGCACTTTCTGGTTGAGGCCAAAAACACGCAAGAGTTTGATCCTTATGTCAACGACATCTACCTCAAGCACTTGTTTGCGAAGGTGAAAATCGTCAATGGCCTGGGAGAGCCCGAACAATGGGCGTCTTTGCTGCCGCCGGAGATGTTTCAACAACTCAAGGAACGCGTCGATATCGATTTCGCCTTCACCAATCAAATTAACTTCGCCGCCGCCGAACCAGTGCAACTGGAACTGAGCGTGAAGAACGTCCAGACGCTGATTGTTAAGGTTTTTGAGATCAACACTCAAAACTACTATCGTACCCAGGGGCGCGAGATTGATACGGACATCAATCTCGATGGTTTGGTGGCAAACTTCGAAGAAACCTTTACCTACGACGAGTCGCCACTGCGCCGCGTCACGCGGAAGTTCGATTTCCCACAGTTGAGCAAGCCTGGCGTTTACGTCGTGGATTTCATCGGCAATGGACGCAGCAGTCGTGCGTTGATTCGACGCGGCGCGCTCAAGCATCTCGTGCGCACGACGTCGGCAGGCCAAACGTTCACGCTTCTCGATCAAGACAATCAGGTGATGACCGACGCCCGTCTCTGGCTTGCGGGACACGAGTATAAGGCGGACAAGGATGGCTCGATCAATGTTCCCTTCAGCACCAATCCGGGTCGGCAAGCGATCGTCCTGACCGCGAAGACGAAAGCCGGTGAATATTCCTCTCTGGCGCACTTCGTCAATGAAGCGGAGGCATATCAACTGCAGGTTGGCTTCTACGTCGATCGGGAAGAACTCCTAAAACGCAAGACGGCTAATCTCGTGTTGCGAACCGGTCTAAGCGTGAGTGGCGCGCCTGTTTCCGTCAAGTTGTTGGAGAACGTCAAGCTCGTCATTACTTCCACCGATCTGGACAATGTCTCGTCGCAGCAAGAGCTCTCCGACATAAGCCAGTTTGAAGACCGCGAAACGACGCACGAATTCCAGGTTCCAGCTCGACTGGCCCAATTGCGATTCACATTAACGGCGAAAGTCGCAAAGGTCAGCTCGGGTGGACAAAAGGTCGACCTTAGTGCGACGGATAACTTCTCGCTTAACGGTATCGACAAGACCGACAAGATCGAAGATTTGCATTTGTTGCAAGCCAACGGCGAGTACTTCCTGGAACTGCGTGGCAAGACCGGCGAGGCGCGTCCATCGAAGCCAGTGAACTTTGTGATCAAGCATCGTGATTTTACCCAATCACACAGCACGACGCTGAAGACCGATCCGACTGGACGCATCACGCTGGGAAAACTCCCCGAGATCGCTAGCGTCACTGCGCAGGATCCGGCGGGAACGTCTCACACCTGGGTCTTGCCGGTTGACGCGCATACGTATCCCAGCACGTTGCAAGGTCGCGCCGGTGAAACCTTGGTGCTGCCATACTTGCCACGCCGCGAGAATCAGGCACTCGCGGCCGCTCAGCCAGCGGAGTTGACGAGGGCAGATGTTTCTTTGCTGGAATTGCGAGGCAACTCGTACGTTGCTGATCGCTTCGACAATATTCGCGTCGCTGACGGCTTGTTGCACCTGGAGAAGCTCCCTGCCGGTGACTACAGCTTGTGGCTCAAATCAGTTGATGCGCAGATCCACATTCGCATCACCG
Organism: Pirellulaceae bacterium; assembly: GCA_041752355.1. Taxonomy (GTDB): domain Bacteria; phylum Planctomycetota; class Planctomycetia; order Pirellulales; family Pirellulaceae; genus JAEZGD01. The sequence goes on from JBGSHH010000674.1 coordinate 18,524, forward strand.
AAGGCAAGCAAACGGGCCGGTTCGCGGTTGGTGTGATGCGTCAATTAGAGACGCCCGTGCTCAAGCCAGTGCAAATCGCCGATGTCAAGCTCGTCGCGAAGGACGACAAGTCGAAGGAGCGGATCGTCGTGCGACTGGCCAATGCCACCAAGTTCACGCGGGTTCACGTTTTCGCCACGCGGATGCTACCAGCCTACGATGTCTTCGAAAGTTTCGCCCGCGTGCGTGGGGGAGGTGTGTCCTTTTTTGTGCCCGGTCACGCCGACTCGGTCTACCTCACTGGTCGCAATATCGGTGATGAGTATCGCTATATCATTGATCGCAAATACGCTCACAAATATCCCGGCAACATGCTCGCGCGTCCTTCGCTGCTGCTCAATCCCTGGGCCGTTCGCGAAACGGATACAGGCGAACAGGTGGCGCTGGGCGGAGAGACGTTTGGTGCGAAGCGCTCGATGGTTCAAGCGTATGGCGGCATTGCCGCGCCGGATAGCAGGCTGCGCCCCGAACAGGAACTACACCAGTTCGCGAATCTCGATTTCCTCGCGGAGCAATCGGTAGTGCTTACGAATCTAGTTCCCAACGACCAGGGTGAACTAGAAATCACTCGTAGCGCCCTCGGAACACATCAACAAATCCGGATCGTCGCTGTCGATCCAGTCAACACGATGTATCGCAATTACTCCTTGCCAGAGCAAAAGGCGATCTTTAACGATCTTCGACTGGCCAATGGCTTCAATCCGCAAGCACATTTCACGGAACAGAAGCAAATTACGATTGTTCCCGCCGGGCAGAAGTTCACTTTACATGATATCACCACGAGTAAATTTGAGGCGTACGACAGTTTGCCTCGCGTGTATGGTCTTTATGCCACGCTCAATCATGACGCCAAGCTGGCGGAATTCGACTTCATCCTGCGTTGGCCAAGCCTGAAAGATGAGGAGAAGCGAGAACTTTACTCCAAGTATGCGAGTCATGAACTCAGCTTCTTTTTGTTCAAGAAGGATCCCGCTTTCTTCAAAACGGTCATTGCGCCTTACTTGAAGAACAAGAAGGATAAGACCTTCATGGATCATTTTCTGCTGGAAGACGATTTGCAGAAGTATCTGCGACCGTGGGCTTATAGCCAGTTGAACATCCCCGAGCGAATTCTCCTGTCGCGACGCATTGCCGACGAACAGGCTAGCACGGCGCGGCATGTGACCGACCTTTATCAACGATTGCCGCCGAATGTCGACAATTTCATCCGCCTCTTCGATACGGCGGTCCAACGCAGCGCATTGGATACGAGCGACCCATTGGGACTGACCGCCGCGACGGAGGCGAGAGAGAAACTGTCGGCGCGATACATGGTTCCACTGGATCCCGCAGCGCCACCTCCGGCGCCTGCCGCAGAGCCTGCGCCTGTCGTGCTTCAAGTCGAACGCGCCAAAGACCAACTCAAGCAAGTTGAAGAATCGCTTAAGGAGGCTAAGAAGGACATGCCGGCGCGCAAAGGGGGGATTGATAAACAACTGCGCGATCGGGCCGAAGTTGCAGAAATGTCGGACGCCACTGCCGAACATTTGTACTTCGATATAGATGGCGGCGAGCAAAAGGAACGTGAACTAGTCCGCGCCTTCTTCCGTAAACTCGAAAAGACAAAAGAGTGGGCGGAGAACAACTACTACCATCTCACCATCGATCAGCAGAACGCTGACTTGATTACCGTCAACGCGTTCTGGCTTGACTTTGCCCAGCACGATCCGCAGCAGCCTTTCCTGTCGCGCAATCTGGCGGAGGCGTCGCGTAACTTCCCCGAGATGCTATTAGCGTTGGCGGTGCTCGACTTGCCGTTTGAATCCCCCAAGCATGAAACGAAGTTCGGCGACTCGGAAATGACGCTCATTCCCGGTGGCCCGCTCGTGGTCTTCCATGAAGAAGTTCGTCCCTCTGCCGCGCCGGAAGCGGGATCGAAGGTCCTTGTCAGCCAGAATTTCTTTCGACAGAGCGACCGCTATCGCACGGAGAACGGCGAACAGGTCGACAAATTCATCCGCGAAGAATTCTTAGTGCAAGTTGTTTATGGCTGCCAAGTGGTTGTGACCAATCCCACGTCGACACGGCAGAAGTTGAATCTCTTGCTGCAAATCCCCGCTGGTTCGTTACCAGTGCAAAATGGCCAAGCGACGAAGTCGGTGCATCTCACACTTGAGCCCTATCATACGCAAACGCTCGATTATTTCTTCTACTTTCCCTCGGCAGGCAAGTTCACGCACTTCCCGGTGCATGTCGCGCGCAATGAGACGTTGATTGCGGCCGCGCCGGCGCTGTTGATGAATGTCGTCGATAAGCCAACCAAGATCGATACGAAATCCTGGGACTACATCTCGCAATTTGGTACGGACGCGGAAGTTCTCACTTTCCTCGACGAACAGAACGTGGAAGGCATTGATTTGGATCGCATTGCCTGGCGGATGCGAGATGCCAAGCTGTTCGAGACGGTCACGAAAGAACTCACTCAGCGTCATACTTATAGTCAAACGCTTTGGTCGTACTCGCTGCTTAACAACAACGTCGCGGCGGCCAGAGAGTATCTGCAACATGCCGATGGTCTTGTGAATGAGATTGGTGGTCGTGTGAGCAGTACGCTGCTCACAATTGATCCTGTCGCGAGGCGTTCCTACGAACACTTGGAGTACATGCCGCTGGTTAACGCTCGTGTGCATGCACTCGGCAAACGGCGACACATCGTCAACGACCAGTTCTTTCAGCAGTATCTGGAACTGCTCCGCGAACTTGCCTATCAACCCAAACTCACCAGCGACGATTGGCTGGCGGTCACATACTATTTGCTGCTGCAAGATCGCGTGGAAGAAGCACTTGTCACGTTCCAACGCGTCGATGCCAAGCAAGTGTCCACGCAGTTGCAGTATGACTACTGCGCGGCCTATTTGAATTTCTTCGGCGAAGATCACGCGGTCGCCAGAGCGATTGCGATCAAACATGCCAAGCATCCGGTCGATCGTTGGCGAAATACGTTCACCACCATCATCGCCCAACTCGATGAAGCCGAAGGTAAGGGCGTGGTGGTTGTCGATCCAGAGAATCGCGAGCAGCAGCAGACAGAACTCGCCGCTACCGCGCCGAGTCTCGATATCGTCGTGGAAGCCAAGCAGGTGAAGGTTGACTATCAGAACCTCAAGTCGGTGCGCGTCAATTTCTATGAAATGGATGTTGAATTACTGTTCAGCCGAAATCCGTTCGTTCAGCATTTTCAAGGTGAATTCAGTTCCATCAAGGCGAATCATTCGCTCGAGGTGCCGCTGCCTGCGGGCAAACGAACGCATGTCGTGCCATTGCCTAAACAGTTACTCGGCCGCAATGTGATCGTGGAAGTCACCGGCGGTGGCGAAACCAAGACGCAGACGTATTTTGCGCATTCGTTGGCGGTACAAGTGATTGAGAATTATGGCCAAGTGAAGGTCACCGAGCAGACGACCGGCAAGCCGGTCTCCACGGCCTATGTTAAGGTCTACGCTCAGAGGGCGGATGGTACCGTGAAGTTCTACAAGGATGGCTATACCGATCTTCGTGGCCGCTTCGACTACGCATCGCTGAGCACCAACGACTTGGAAGGCGCGGCAAAGTTCTCGATCTTGATTCTGAGCGATGAACTGGGCGCGCTAGTACGCGAGGCGGCTCCGCCGAAACAATAACGACTACTTTGTCGAACATGATGCGAAACGATAGCCGGACCAACGGACCAGACCGGCTATCACCACGATCCAGGCTGCGGTGAAGGCATTGATTCCGGCAAAGTGCCAGATGTCGGGCCCTCCTGGTCCACCGCGCGCGACCTGCTCCAAAAGCGGAACCTCCGAGAAAGTCGCTATCCCGGCCAATACCAAAACAACTAGAACACTCGGTAGGGAATAGCGCGGGAGCAGCGCTGCCAGTATTAACGGCAAGCTCATCAGGATCGACGCGGCGACCAAGAACAAAAAGATTTGCCAGTCGACACTATTGGTCGACAACTTTGCGAACATCGGAATCGAAAAACGTCCCAGCGCTAGCAGTACGCTGATAGCCGCCGTAAAGATCATGAATTGGCGGATGCCAAACTGAATGGGGCCACGTGCCGAACCTGGGAGTATGTCGCGACGTAATTGCAAGCCATAGAACACCGCCAGGCCCGTGAAGGGAAACTGTAAAATCGCCCAGGGAGCGAAGACACACGTCGCGAAGATGCCAAAACCTTCGCCCGGTCCGTCTAGTGCGAGTGTCGGCAACACAATCAAGAACAAGAGCCAAAGCAACGTTAGGGGAAAGCGAATAATCAGACGCCCCGGACCAAACGCGGTCCAGGCAGCGGCGAGCGTTGTATGGCCGAATACCGTTCCAAACAGGTAATTAATCGCAAGGTACTCGTTGGGACCATTCGGTTCAGCAACAGCCAGAATCGGCAAGCCAAATAGGACAAACAGCGCTGGTGCGATCAATCTCCACCGCGAAATAGTACGCGGAGCTGGCTGAGGGAAGTTGTCTAGTGGCTGCTCTTTCGACAATGGATGCTCCCTCTTCAGTTGAAGGTGTTTGCAATCGCGCTAACGCGACGAGCGCTCGCCAGCAAGCAAGTACGATAGCAAGTCGAAGATCTCCGCTTCCGAAAAACAATCCAACAGGCCGCTCGGCATGGCGGAGATTTTGGATGGCGTGCGTTTGAGAATGCCCGACTTGGTGACTGTGATCGCCTTCTCCGGTTCCAGTAAGTTCGGCACGATCGCCAATTCGGGCGAACGGTAGTCGCCTGGTGCGATGCGACCGGTGATGAGGCGACCATCGTCAAGCTCCAACACGTCATCGGCGTACTTTTCATCGATAGCCAGCGAAGGCTCGACAATGGCTTGCAGAACATCGCGAGGTGCGAAGCGGCGCGCGACCGATGTTAAGTCAGGACCACTCACACCACCGATATCGCCCGCACGATGGCAAACGATGCAGCGTGCGGCTGCGAAGAGCGATTTGCCTCGTGCGGGATCGCCTTTGGCTTGCGAGGCGTTCCACTTGGCGACAAGCTCGTCTGTGCTCCATTTGCGAACCAACTTCGTCCGTGCAGGTGGCAGTTCACCCACCCAAGCCTTCGGCGGAGACGAAAGCAGTTTCTCATAGTGAGCACGATCCGTCAGCGAGAGCGCTGCGAGTGCGTCGCCGCGAACTAGCTTGCGAAAATCTGGCAAGCCTTCGCCACCGACGTAGTCATCCATCCGGCGCATGTGTTTGAAATAGTTCTCCCGCGCGGCATCCGTCCAGCCATTGGCAACATTTCGCAGCACAAACAGATAGAGCATTTGCTCGGGTTGCGAATGGGAACGTTCCAAAAGAGCCATCGTATTGGCAACAAAGGCGTCGTTCGGATGCTCCGCCAAGATCAAACTTAGAGCTTGGTTTACGACGAATGAATCCGCTGGATAGTGCGACCGCAATTCGGCCACTAGGCTCTTGCTTTGTGCTGATTCCATAGACGATTGTGTGAGCGTTCGCTCCGCTAGGTATAGCAATTCAAGGCGTTGTCGCTGATTCGCTTCCGACCAACGCCCACTCAACCAGCGCGCTCCTTCGCCGCGTCGAGACAAGGCCATCCGCGCGGCGAGGGCGATATTGAGATCTTGTTCATCAATCCCGCGTTGCTTCCATGTCTCGACAGGCAACTTCTCCAAGACGGCGCGCGCCGCATGCCGCAACCAAGGATCGTCGCTCCCAAGAAGCGGCCACAATTCTTCGAGGTCGCACGCCTGGGGTGTTTCCAAATACGCCTCCAACTTCCGACGCGTCTGCCGAGCAAGCTTGGTATGTTCGTCATTCGCTTGCTCTTGAGGAGTTAACGCCTTGTCATCCGCTGGCGGTCCAACGTACGTCACACGATAGAGTGCGGATTGCGTGCCGCGACCTCCGGTGACGAAATATAAGGCCCCATCAGTGCCGAACTCGATATCGGTCACGTTTAAAGGCTGGCCACGCAGAAATGTCTCGGCGCTCGCTTGATAACTAGCGCCGCGCGGGGTCAAGTTCACTGCCAGGATTCGTCCATAGGCCCAGTCCAAGATAAAGAGCGCCGACCGATAACGCGACGGAAATTTGCTTCGTGTACCAAAGGCGACCGCCGTAGGAGAACCCTTGCCGATATCGATCGTCGGCTGCGGCATATCCGCGCGATCCGGCAAATACGGCGGCCACTGTTTCGTCACTCGTCGCCAGCCATAATCTCCCCCAGGTAAAACGTGCAGGACTCGCGTCGGACGATACCACGGCGCGCCCATGTCGTATTCCGCGTCGGCGTCGTAGGTAAACAGGTCTCCATGTTCGTTGAAGTCCATGCCATAAGGATTGCGCAGCCCGCGCGCGACGATCTTGATCTCGGAAGCATCGGCATTGAAGCACGCGACGAAACCACTACGTTCCTTCTCCGCAGGTGATGGATTTGCAATCGACGGCGGCACCTTGATGGCTGATTCCGGTTCAAATACCGAGTCGCCGAAAATGCCCCACACTTGGCCATCAGGACCTAGTGTCAACTGATTGCGACCATGGCCGACATCCCCTTTGAATTCCACGAGCTTTTCGACGTTGTCAAACTGGTCATCTTCATTGGTGTCGCGAAGTCGAAACAGACTGTGGTCGTTGTTGGCCATAGCGTACAGCGCATCGTGCGCAAAGACCAACCCGCGACACTCACGGAGCGAATCGTTGACCCGCTCGACTTGAGGTACAGCACTCGATAACTTCGGCAGCGTCAGTCGGAGCAACCCCTTCTTCTCCATTCCAATGATCCAGCGACCGCGGTCATCACCCGTGAGGCTCACCCAGGAATCCTCCTCTTTGGTAGCAGAGTGAATCCGCTCGACTTTAAAGCCGGCTGCTACCTGAAAAGTTTTGGGGTCGGTCGCTTCCTCGCCGCCGACGGCGCGCTTCCACTGGGTGTAGTCATCAACGGAACTGATAGCGATAGTTTCCGGCTCCAAGCCCCAACGATGCGCCACGACAGTGCCCTGGGAAACCACTGCCTGCCACGAAATCTGCTTTTCTTCAGGCCATTGAGCAGCAACGTATGGTTCGCGCTTTGCTCCTTGCCATTTGTCGTTCGTCACCACGACGTGCCGCGAGCCATCGGCGTACTCCAATTCGATGCGCACCATAACAGCGGCGGGACCATTCATGCTCCGGCAACTCACGCTAACCGTATTCTGACCTTCAAGCAGTGAGGGCGTCAGATCGACCTTTATCGGCGCCGTTAGAGGGTCGTGCTGGGCAACGACTTGACCGTTGATGAACAGGCTACCTTGACAATAGTCTGCGACCGCCACGCAGTGAGCTCTTCGTAGCTGCGGCGAGACGGTGAACTGCTTGCGCAAGATGATTGCTTCGTTCGCATTTCTTTGCTTCGCTAACCAGATCCATTCCGGCAGGGTGTCAGCGGCCCAAAGCGATGTTGCGCAGCACCACCCCAGGAGTAGCATTGTCAGTGTGAGAATACGGTTCATGGTATGTCCTTCTGTCAAGTGACCCTGGCGGCCTGGGGACAGGCTGCGTAAACTAGAGCGAACTTGGATTTGATGCCAGCCAACCCCTTAAGGATTGCCCCTTGTTTTTGCTGGCCGATGGTGACCAAGAGACTTTGCATCTGGCGGGTCCCGTGCTGTGGATGCCATTGGCGGCGGCCATGCTATTTGCGCTGGGTGGACTATTGCTGAAGCGCTCCGCACAGTGGCATGTCGGCGTCTGGCGAACCACATTCGTCGCCAACATGCTGGCCGGCGTGATTTTCATACCGCTACTCTCGCTAGGTGGGCAAATACCTAGCTGGTTCGATCTTTGGCAACCGCTGGTGGTCGCCTTGCTCTATATGCTCGGTCAGGTTACCACGCTCATGGCACTTACGCGCGGTGACGTATCGATTGCCACCCCCGTGCTAGGTTTGAAAATCCTGATGGTGGCAGTGTTTGCGACGCTCATCATCGCGAAGCCCCTACCCACGGAAATCTGGACGGCCGCGGGTCTGGCGACGCTGGGAATTGTGCTGCTCAACCTCAATCGGGGTGGACATCATCATCACATCGCCTTGTCCCTAGGCGCGGCGTTAGCTGGCGCGACGACGTTTGGACTATTCGACATCTGTGTGCAAATCTGGGCTCCGGCCTGGGGCGTGGGGCGTTTTTTGCCGTTGGTGTTTGGAATGAGCGCGATTCTCTCGCTCGGCTTTTGGCCCTTGCTCGAAGGCAAACTAACCGCGTTGCCGCGCTCCGCTTGGCCCTGGCTCGCAGGCGGAGCGGCGCTCATCGCCTTACAGTCGCTGTTAATCGTTTCCACAGTTGCGACGTGGGGTCATGCAACCGTCGTGAATGTCGCCTATAGCACGCGCGGACTGTGGAGTGTGATATTCGTTTGGCTATTGGGTGAAATGCTCGGTGTCCACGACAAAAGCTTCTACGGTTGGGTCGTGTGGACGCGTCTGGCGGGGGCAGCGATGCTACTCCTTTCGGTTTTGCTCTTGATGCTATAAAGCGTTACCTGGGACGCACCCAAGTCTGCCCTTTCTTGTAACGCTGCGCGCGGTCGATCGTCGTGGCATCTTTGCTGGTTGCGATCACCTCATCCAGCAGCAGATCAAACTCCGCTTTGTTGGGTTCGCGCAAACTGCGATGGTGCGCTAGTTCCACAATCGACTCACAGGCTTGCTCGGCGAAGGGAGATTGCTTCAGATACGGCGCGATGAAATGCACGGCCTCTAAGATGCGAATCGAAGCGGCGCGTTGCAACACGAGTTTGCGTTCGGCATCGTCCTCACACATGGCCAGCGTCGTGCGCAGCAAGTCGAGGCGTCGTTGATCGCTCCGCGCATCGGGGAGCGGTGCCACGCGGATCAACGCCTTGAAAGCGAGCTTGCGATGATCGGCGTGTTCATCCGTGCGCGCCACTGCCAGCAATTGAGGCGTGATCGATCCGTCTGGCCAGTTGCACAAGGCTGTTAGGCCGGCAGCATGTCGCTGGGCGTCGGAACTTGCAAGCGCCTTCTCGACCGTTGACAATGCCATCGCGCCCCCCACGCGGCCCAGGGTAGGCAATAACAGAAGTTGATCTTTCTCGCTTTGTTTGTCCACGGTCGTCAATAAGACCGAGGTCAATAGTGCAGTCGCTTGTGACTCCGCATCTGCCGTTCGATGGCAGACTTGCGCCACCGCGCGTTCCGCTGCCACCCGTTCGCGACCCGGCTCAGCTTTCAGCACTCCTTGCACCATGTCTGGTATCTCTTCAGCAGTCGCCAGTTCCCCCAAAGCGCTCATGGCGGCCCCGCGAACGGACGCATCATCGGCGACGGCAAAACGCACGATATCCGTAGTGCCTGCCCTGCGCCTGGTGAGGATCTCTATCAATGCAATCTTTTGTGGCGCGGGGGCCATTTGCATTGTGGCGATAATTGCCGCGACAGACGCTTCTCCGGGCAAGCGCGCGAGACTGGCCCGCGCTGCTTGTTGTTCGTCGGCTTGAGGTGCGCTCAAACTCTTGATCAACACAGCGACGTCGTCTTCTGTGCCGAGGAAGCCGAGCGCTTCGATCGCGGCGATCTTTACCGGTTCGGGCGCGGTATCCGAAATCAGGCTGCGGATGGCGGGTGCCGCAGCGGCATCTCCGCGTGAGGCCAGCGCGCTCAGCAAGCCGATTTGCGCATCGGCAGTAAGCGTCGGTAGCAGGCCCGCGAACTTGAGTGTCGCCGCTGCCCCCTTCGCTTCTGTCCGAATCTGCTCAAACGCCAGCGCGCGGACTTCCTTGTCCTTGTCGTTGAGCAGTTCGATGATCAAATCGGTGACGCCATCTTGCGCCGGCGCGCGACTCACACTACCGAGCGCTAGTCCAACGATGACGAGCGCTCGCAACACGACCAAACTTACCTGCTGCACGCGATAATCTCCGGCGTTGAGCATGGACCGAAACTACTCTTTCTTCTTGGCGCATGCCAACATGCCACGCGTTGCGGCCAGGCGCACATGCTTGGGTTGCGCTTCACCGATAAAGCCTTTGTAAATCGCTGAGGCTTCGGCGTTCTTGCCTGCGGCCAGCAAAGCTTCGGCACAACTTAAGGAGGCATCCACCGATGCGGATGCGACTTCCGCGCTAGGCTTGGCTTGCTGTAGCGCCGCGACGGCTGCAGGCGTGCGAATGTCGCCCAACGCATACGCGGCGGCCCGGGCCACAGCGGCGTCTTCGTCGCCCAGTAGCGCAGCGAGAGCTTTGACACTTTCGGCGTCGCCCCGAACACCCAGCGAAGCAATTACGCCGATCTTCAAATTGCCAGCGACCTTCGGCAGCGCATCGCGCAAGGCGGCCGCAGCTTCTGGTGCGGGGATTCTCTCCAAGGCGTAGCGCGCCATATGGGAAAGTTCCTTGTCGCTAAGCAAGGGCGCCAAACTCGGCACGGACTGAGCCGAACCGATTGCCATCAAATAGCGGCAAAGCATTTGCTTTGCATCGAGTGAAAGTTCCGTCGCCAGTGCTGTGGCGAGTTTCGCCGCTAGTTCTTGCCGCTTGGCCACGTCACCGTGCGAAGCATTGATCGCGTCATCGATGGGGTTTAGCACTTTAGGGTCTTTTCCCCAGTCGTAATCTTTTAGGGCTGCTAAGGCTTGATCCAACATATTCGTATTCCTGAAAGTAAATTTGTTTAGGGTGGGAGTTACTTGCGCGATGGCAAGCTTACAACTGCCAAGGTTCGCGGCGAGCACGGTCGAGATAGCGATTGGCTTCCTCGTCGTCTAAGAACGCTTGCTTTTCGGCATCCCACTTGAGCGAGCGTTGTAGCGTATAAGCAATGATGCCCAAATGGCTGACCATGACAGAATTGACAGCGAATTCGATATCGCGGAAGGGACGTTCCCGCGTCTTCACGCAATCGATGAAGTCGCCATAAATGCCCCCGTTGCCTTTGTAAGTTGGCACCGGCTTGGCTTCGCGTTTCTCTCCCGGCGTACCTTCCACTGCCAGATTTCCTTTACCAGGCTTGTTATGGGTCAATAGCACTCCATTGGGATAGCGATATTCCAAATGTTGCTTGCCCCCTTCATCATGTAGGATCACTTCCGTCGGCTGCAATTCGCGCACGTCAATGGCATACGTCGCACCACCAAAATGGTGAGCGCCCCAATCGGTCATGCCGCCACCGGAATAGTCGATGTATGACCGCCAGCTATTGCCTGACGTGGAGAAGCTTCCGGAGCACCGAGCCGCGTTATACGGAGCCCAAGGCGCTGGCCCCAGCCACAACTCCCAATCGATATCGCCAGGCGTTGCTTCGGCTGGCAGATTGCAGACCTGCGACAGCGGCCCGACATTCACGTTGATCGACTTGATCGGTCCAAGTTCCCCGCTCCAACATTGATTGACGACCCCTTTATAGTCCTCCAACACGCGCTGGCTGCCGCCGGAAACAACGCGGGCATACCGGCGCGCGGCCGCGACCATCAGCGGACCCTCCCGCAAGGTGCGCGTTTCAGGTTTCTGGCAGTACACATCTTTGCCATGTCGGCAAGCTTCAATCACCATAATCGCGTGCCAATGATCAGGCGTCGCGACATGGACGGCGTCGATATCGTCGCGGGAGAGCAATTCCCGAAAATCGTTATACGCCTGACAGTCACTGTTCTTGTAGTGTTCGTCGACCTTGGCTTTCGATGCTTCGCGAACTCCCTTGCGTACATCGCAGGTGGCAACATACTGCACGTCGCCACGGCGGAAGAAAGCTTCTTGATCCCCCTTGCCCATGTTGCCGATTCCAATGCCGCCCATCACGATGCGATCGCTGGCGGGTGCTTGAAAAGCGTTGCCTAAGGCGGCGGAGGTAATAATGTACGGGACTGCGATGGCGGCGCTCGCCGTTTTAATAAAATCACGTCGCGTTGATTTGTTCTTACTGTCCATGAATGAACCTTTAGAAAAGGAGAGGAAGTTCACGTATTGCTCACGCTTATGGCCTCTGTTGCTAGCCCACGCGACAGGGCTTGTCAACTATTGCAGCGACCGGCCGCGGATACCGCTCTCGGCGGCGGGAAGTTACAATGTGGGCTTCTTCGTTCAGATTATCGGGAAAGTGGGTCGGTCATGCAAAGCAAGTTCATCCTTACGACGCTTATCTTGAGCCTGGCGGCGCTGATTGCCGGTTGTGGTTCGCGTGCGCCTCATCCGGCCGCAGCTTCCGAGTCAATTGTGTGGGTAGAACAGGGGATCGCACACGATGGATTCGTTATCGATCTGGGATATCGGGGCGAACTTTCCAATTCCTCCAGCGTTGTTGAACCCGTGGCGGCCATCACGCGCGACGGTAAGTCGGTCGCCAACGCCATGGTTTTCACTCGCCTAAGTTCGCCAGGCGATCAAACGACCGTGGGTCAGGAAATGGCGACAGTCTACGAACCTTCGTCCGCAAAGAATCCGCCCATCTACGCCGGGGGGCGGCTCCAGGTTCCTGAAGGAGCTTCTCTTGACGTCGTGCAATTCCGCATTGTCTTGCCTGATGTGGAACAGGACTGGGTGCGGGAGATGGCGATTACGACGCCAAAGTAATTGCATCATCAATCATAGAAAAACACGCGCTCCGCCGTCTTGCGTAGCATCCATTGGCGATCGTCGGGCGAGAGGAAGTCGAGTTTGTCGCGCACTAGCGCGATCGATGCCGCATAGCTGTTTCCGTCGTTCAGTTGATAGGGACAATCACTGGCCCACATCAAACGTTGCGGCCCAAAAGTCTCGTAGAGCTGTTTGATCATCGGCACCAGTTCCAAGTGCGGCGGTCGCTTCTTGCCTAAGGCGTAGAACGCCGAAACTTTCACGGCGGTATGTTTGTGGCGCGCCAGCCGGCAGAGCAGGGCGATCTCTTTCTGGCGCAGATCACCATCGGCGCCGATCCGCGCGAAATGATCGATCACTACCGGCGTGTCGGGATGTTTCGCGCACATCTTATCGACCGTCGGCAAATCGCTTGGATTGATCAAGCAACACATTGCCTGCCGCGTCGTCGCTCCGGTTCGCCACATCGCTTGCAT